>CANHJR010000001.1 GCA_947461165.1 Saprospirales bacterium
GTTGTTGAAAACAATTCTTACTTTATCCTTATCAATTCGAAGTTGATCATAAATTTTGATTGTAAAATTTGCCTTATGCGTTTTGATAGAAATTTTGTCAGCTGCAGTGACGTCTTGAAATTTCTTTTCAATAGCAACAGACTGATTTAATAGATTAGAAAGTACAAGTTGATTAACACTATCGTTTGTTGCTCCTGAGATCACATCAGCCTTTTTATTATATAGGTTAAACTTAAAATTTCGATTAATGATATTGATATGACCGGGGTCACACCGAGACGAATGTTGAGCTACGTATAAGCCCGCGAGGACATAAAAATCAGCCATTAGATGGGATACACGCGCTTGAACGTAAATGGGACAATCATCAGAACGATTATTATTATCTAGTTCCTTGTAAAAAATATTATTGTTTTTAGGATCAAAAGAACCTTCAATGGGATAAACAAATGAATCTGTTTTTGTTTTCAGGGTCGATTGACCCACTAAATTGTAGTTAGAATCAATATCAATTTCTAAAAAATACTGGTTGAAGACTTTGTTTTTTATCAATAAGGAACCTTCAAACTTATTGATCTGTCCAAAGCTGTTCACAAAAAGAAGAGATAAGACTATGCAAAACCCAAGCTTCATCGAATACAAAAACAAAAAGTATTAGATAATATTGTTACTAATAAATTGGAGTCTAACAGCGCGAATGTCATCATCGGGCAAATCATCATCTACAAACGCTTCGAAACATTCTTTTATATCTCCAGTTTCGTTTGTTTGGAAAAAGTCAAGCATTTCCACAATCAATTCTTCATCCAGAATGTCTTTAAGGTAATAGTTGATATTTAGTTTGGTTCCTGTATATACAATGGATTCAAGTTCATCAACCAAGGAGGAAAAACCCATCCCAAGCTCCTTAGCAATGGTGTCTAAGGATATTTTTTTGTCAATACTGCTTATAATTTTAACTTTATCACTGCTTTTATTAATGACGGATCGAACAGTAAAATCATAAGGTCTCAAAATATCATTTTCTTCAACATAGGAAGCGATTACTTTACAAAAAACTTCCCAATATTTGGAAGCCATAGCCTTTGTTATACCGGTTATTTCAGTAAACTCATCTTGTGTAATAGGATATTTTATACACATTTCTTCAAGAGAAGGAGCTTGAATAAGAACATAAGGCGGTTTGTTGACTTTCTTTGCTTCGATTTTTCTGATGTCAAGGAGTATATTGTATAGATCTCGATCAACAGTAGAATGATTATTGCTGGCAAGAACAACATCTCCTTCGGATTCATAATCATGGTTTAGAGAAATGTTTATTTCATATGGATTTAAAATAAAAGCTCTACCCTTATCTGTCATTTTTAGGGTTCCATATTCTTCTATTTCTCTATAAATCAAATTTTCAATAATGCATTTTCTAAGAACAGAAGTCCAATATAGGTCGTCCCCATTTTTACCTTGGCCAAATTCTGGCAAAAGATGATGTTTATATGAATTGACGCCATCCGTTTTATTACCCATTGCTATATTGGCAATATGCGCAAGGTAATGCGATTCAATGCAGCTTGAAATTATTTTTAGTGACAATACAATATCTGAAGTAACATTTTTTTGTTCCTTAGGGTTTTTACAGTTGTCACACATTTTTCCTTCTTTGCAACTATCATCGATATAATCTTGACCGAAGTAATTTAGAAGGAATTTTCTGCGACACTCACCACTTTCAATATAGGCAACCGTTTCGTCAATAAGCAACATTCCTCTTTCTCGCTCGGTGACCGTTTTATCGCTGAGCATTTTTTCAACCTTATTGATATCTTTAAAATTGAAATAAGCGACACAGTTGCCTTCAAGCCCATCTCTTCCTGCGCGACCTGTTTCTTGATAGTAGTTTTCAAGAGATTTGGCAATATTGTAGTGAATGACAAAACGAATATCGGGCTTATCTATTCCCATCCCAAAAGCAACGGTGGCTACAATAACATGAATATCCTCACTAAGAAAAGAATCTTGGGTGTTATTGCGCAATTTACTATCTAGCCCAGCATGATATGGAGCAGCCTTGATTCCATTTACACAAAGTGTTTCCGCTATGGATTCCGCAGATTTTCTATTTAAAACATATATGATTCCCGATTGTCCATTTTGTGCTTTGATATATTGTATAATATTTTTAACAGCCCATTCATCATTTATCTTATGTCGTATTTCGTAATATAAATTGGGACGATTAAAGGAGCTTACGAAAAGATTGAATTTATCGAAGCCTAGGTTTTTTGTTATATCTATTTGAACTTTGGGTGTGGCCGTTGCCGTCAAAGCCATGATTGGAATTCGGTAGGGGATGCTTTTTACTGCATCTTTTATTTTTCGATATTCTGGACGAAAATCATGACCCCATTCAGAAATACAATGTGCTTCATCGATCGCCATAAATGAAATTTTAAAAGACTTTAAAAATTCAAGATTATCAGCTTTTGCCAACGTTTCTGGTGCGATATATAGAAGTTTTGTATTTCCAGCACGAACCTCTTGTTCTACAATTCGCTTTTGTCCGACAGTCAGTGTGCTATTATAAAAGTGAGCAATATTGTCATTTTCATTATAATTCCGAACCAGATCTACTTGATTTTTCATTAAAGCAATGAGCGGGGAAACGATAATTGCGGTTCCTTCAGAGATAATTCCTGGAAGTTGATAACAAAGAGATTTCCCTCCACCGGTCGGCATTAACACAAATGTGTCATTTCCATTTAAAACGGATTGAATAATTTCTTCTTGATCACCTTTGAACGAGTTAAAGCCAAAATTAGCTTGAAGCAAGTCGGTAAGGCTTTGTTTTTTGTCTGTAGCGCTGCTCATAATGCCTAAATTTCTGAAATTAAAAATAATGATATTTTGACAAATAGAACAGAACAAAAACATTTTTAATAAAAAAAACCTTAAGAATTGTGATTACACCTCCAATCGTGGTAAAATAACCTTAATTTTGGCCTCAATGTATAATACTCTTATAATAGATACCGCTCTTCCGCAACTCAGTTTGGCTTTGATTTGCGAGAATGGTGACGAAAGGGCGATCGTGTTGGAAGAAGAATTTAAACATGCAAAACGGATTACTCTTGAAATTGAGAAATTGCTCAAATCGTGTAATCTTTGTTTGTCAGATTTGAATTACATTGCCATAAATGAAGGACCAGGATCATTCACAGGCTTGAGGGTTGGATCTAGTACAGCAAAAGGCTTGTGTTTTGGTTTAAAAATTCCACTACTGACAATAAAAGGAATCGAAGCCATGGCTATGGCCATATATCAAGAGAACCAAAACGACTATTCTGACATTTTTATTTTGATAGATGCTAGAAGAGAGAATTATTTTTACACACAGGTTTCGAAGGGGGAGGTCATAATTCCAATTAGTTTTGATGCGAATCAAAATATTCAACAACATATAGCAGGTTGCGAACGTCCAATGATTATAAAATCGGATGAAAAATCAAAAAACAAACTATCGGCAAAATTCATGATAGCAGAAGTAAAGAATAAAATTGCTGCAAAGGATTTTACAGACATATCATTATTTGAACCAAACTATTATCTAAATAATTATCAAAAAAAGTGATATTTACTCCGGAAAAATTGAGCGAAATAAGACTCAAGTATCTTCAGCTGCGAACGATCACAAACTCGAGCAGGTATTATATTTATAATATTATCAGGAAGCAGGAATCTATTCATGTGACTGAAATTTGTAGAATTTCCAATTTGTCACAGCCAATAGTGAGTCAAAACATTTCCACTCTCCGCAAGGCGAATCTTGTGGAGACCAATCAAATTGATAAATTCGTTTATTATTCTACCAACAATTTCGAAATTCAAAAACTGATAATATATAGCCAATATATAAGTAATAAAGAAACAAGGACAGAAAGCAAGGAGCTAAGTGAAAACTATGTCCTTTTGAGAGAGGCGTATTGTTTTTTAAAGTCAATATTGAATCCAGGGCGGCTTAGTGTTCTTGAAATCTTGAATAGGTCTGGGGAGTTATCAGTCAATCAAATTTCGGCAATGACACAACTCGGTCAATCAATTGTATCTCAACACCTAAGCAATTTAAAAACAAGCAACCTTGTGTTTAGCAAAAAACTAGGAAAACAGGTTCTTTATAAAACCAATATAGAGAAAATCAATTCTTTATTTTAAGGCAAATCATCAGACAGTACCTTTTGTTCAACAAAGTATTTTTGGTAATGTGTGTTGGAATCTAGGAGCGATTGATGACTTCCAATTCCAAGAATTTCTCCTTTGCCAAGAATCATTATTTGATCAGCCTGCATGACAGTGCTCAAGCGATGGGCAATAATAATGGATGTTTTGCTTTTCACAATTTTCTCAATCAATTTTTGAATATAATATTCTGTATTGGAGTCTATGGAAGAAGTTGCTTCGTCGAGAATCAAAATGGCGGGATTTTTTACAATTGCACGAAACAAAGAAATTATTTGCCGTTGACCATGGGAGAGTGAATTCCCTCGCTCGCGAATATGAAAATCATAATCATTTGGCAACTTCATAAAGAAATCATGAATGTCTAATTCTTTTGCCATTTCAATAACAGCTTCTTTAGAAACTTGGTTGCTTTCTATTTGGATATTATCAAGAATAGAGCCTGAAAAAAGATAAACATCTTGCAAAACCATCGAAATTTTTCGACGATAACTTTGGAGCTCAAAGTCTAGAATATTAGTATCATCAATCGAGATGGTTCCTGCTTCAAAATCATAAAATCGATTTAAAACATTAATTATGCTTGTTTTGCCGCTGCCAGTCGCACCAATTATTGCAAGAGACGTTCCAGCCGGAACTTGAAAAGAGATATCTTTTAGAATGGGAACATTCGGAACGTATGAGAACGATACATTAGAGAATTCTATATTTCCGTGAATATTGTCGGCCGATAAAACACCTCTATTTTCTTCTTCGGATGGATTATCAATCAATGAAAAAACGCGCTCCGAGGCTACGAAACCCATTTGAATCTGGTTGAATTTATCTGCAAAAAACCGCATTGGCCGAAACAACAAGTTTAAGTATAACAAAAATGAAGTTATAATCCCAATTGAAACATTTTGTGACTGAAAACCATACAGCGCCACATAGCTAACCACCAAACCAATACTGACAGCAATCAAGGCTTCAAGAACCGGAAAAAACCAAGAAAAATACCAAATACTTTTAATGTTTAGTGCGGTAAATTCTTTATTCAATTTATCAAACTTAAACGATTCTTTGGTCTCGGCAAGAAATGATTTAATAATTTTATATCCCATGAAATGCTCCTGAGCAAAGGCGTTTAGATCGCCAATTTTATCTCGTATTTTTTGATTGGTAATTTTTGTTTTTTCTTTGAAAACATATGTAGCAATATATAAAAAAGGTAAGGTTGTCAAAGAGATCAAAGTCAGTTTGACATCTGTGTAAAGCATGGCCCCTAGCACAAAAATGATGGTAAGGACGTCCGATACAATTGTAAAAAAATTATCAGAATAAACCTCATTGATCGTTTCAACATCATTGATCGTTCGTGTTGTCAGTTTTCCAGTTGGTGTGTTATCAAAATATTGAACGTGTAAGCCCATAAGATGAGAAAAAACCTTCTGGCGAAGATCATGAACAATGTTTTGACTAAAAAAGGAGGTTGCATAGACAAAAGAAAAACGCAGGAGTGATTCAAAAATGAGAAGTCCAAACAATAAGGAACAGTGAAATGTCAAGCGGTCTTGAGCTCCGGACTTTAAATCTTGATCAATAATCGTTTGCATTAGGTATGGTCGGATTGGCGTCAAACCAGAAATGATAATTGCTAGAAAAAACGAGAAAACAAACCAAGACCTATAAGGTAAAGCATATTTTACGATATGATGAAATGTGTTGTTTGTTTTCAAAATACGCAGTTCTATTTATTGTTTAAAAAAGGATAATAAACATTGACCAAGTGAAGACCATTGGCTGGCGCTAAACCGATCAGTCTGAACTCAATCTGCTGGTCCATACAGGTTTCGAATTCCTTCAAAGATAGTTTTTCTCGACCAATCAACACCAATGTTCCCATAATGCGACGCACCATATTGTGAAGAAATCGATTAGCAGAAATTTCAAAACGATATACATGATCATCTATTTTATTCAAACAACAATGGTGAAGAGTACAATTCGTTTTTTTGTGCTCTTTGTCTAGCTTTATTAACGGTAAAAACTCGCTATAATTCAACAAGAGTTGAGTTGCTTTTTGCATCATCTCAATATTTAGATCATGGTGCAGATATTCATAACTATATAATCGACGAAAAGGATTTTTTTGGGTATGTAAATAATAATGATAAGTGCGGGATGAGGCACTAAAACGAGCATTGTCGCCATTATTAACTTCGAAAATTTCTTTTATTGCAATAGCCCTAGGAAGAATAGAGTTTAACTTCATGACCACCTTGTCATCTACTTCACCACAATAATCCCAGTGTGCATAATAGTCATCGGCATGTACCCCAGCATCTGTTCTGCCGCAACCGAGAATTGCTTGTTTTTCTCGAAAAAGTGTGGTTAAGGCTTGTTCTATAGAGCCTTGAATGGAGTCGCCATTTTTCTGATTTTGCCATCCACAAAAATTGGTTCCATCATATGACAATCTAATAAAATATCTTTTTTTGGGAATCACGAATTGTTGCTATAATGCTTAAAGGTGTTTCCTTCTTCTATGGTTGTTACTTTGAATCCTCGAACAAACCACTCCATACTTTGAACGACAACACCAGTTTCTCCAAATACCATCTTCCCATCAACGTCGCGTAGTCTATTGGCGACGTTTTCACTCGTTCTATTTCCTTGCCACTCCATCGGGATTAAATATTTTAGGACAAATTTAATATGATATTATAATCTTCGGCAAACTATTTTGGTTTCCTTAAGATTATCTAGGCTAAAAGCAAAAACAAGTGGTTTTATGTGTGCATTCATTAAGATAAAAGATCAAGAAATTATGATTTTAAAAGCTTTGCCTGTGCTTTGTAACCATGGTGAGTTGTGCCCATGGAGTATCGACTATTTAATCAAAACTTACAAAGTCTAATTCCAGCCCCAGAATCAAAGCCATGGACTTATAAGGGAAATAGAACAAACAATATTGGATTAAGCTTTGTTGAAGTATTCTAAGTATTTTTAGCAGGGATATAATATCTATTAGTTATAACTTTAACGTCTCGACCACAATTGGGATTTTTTATGTCCAAAACATTTTATTTCATTTTATTTCTTTGCAGTAGCCTCTGGGCTAGTTCTCAATCATATACGATAGAGGGCAAAGTTATAAATCTCAATACTCAGTCTCCACTAATAGGTTGTTCCGTATATAATGTTACAAGGCAGACAGGTACAATCACCAACGAAGATGGAAACTATAGGTTGACTGTTCAAAAAGGAGATTTGGTTCAGTTTAGTTATATCGGTATGTTGCCCATAGAGCAAACAATAATTGAAAGTGAGACGATTAATGTCGAAATGAAATATCTTGTCAGAAAAATACGAGACGTGGTTATCAATGGGGGCAGTCTTGCAAAGAACTCAGTCCTTTACAACAAGAACTTTGAACGGCGAGTAAAAAACAAATTCATAGAGCCTAAACGTAAAACGGCTCAAGAAAAAATGATGGAAGCGGCGCCGTCAATAACAGCAGACGGAGGATTTAGTTTTTCACCAGTTACATTTTTGTATTATGCGTTTAGCAAAAGAGAACAGCGTAGGCTTCAGGCGGTTATTGATATACAACAAATGGACAATAGCAATCAAAAATATTCATTGGAGTTTATTTCTGCTATAACAGGAGAAGAAAATATAGATGAATTAAAAGATATAAAAGCACATTGCTACTTTCCGCATGATCTAGTATTACGCAGTTCATACTATGAGCTAGGAATAATTTTGAAGGAATGCTATGTCGGATATCTTGTGTCTAAAAGTGAAAAGGAAAAACTCTTAGAACAAATAAATCAACCCTCAAAAAACTAGGCAACCTCTGATATCGTCGTGTCGTCCTCGACTTCGTCTATTTCTATAATCAAGTTGTCAAGGATGAATCGTTGTCTATCTTTATCATTTCCACCCATATAGTATTTAAGAAGATCTTGAATTTTAATTTTGTCGTCTAAAATAATAGGTAAGACGCGCATATCTTTTCCGATAAACATTTTAAACTCATCGGGAGAGATTTCACCCAACCCCTTAAATCTGGTTATTTCTGGCTTAGTTCCAATTTTTTTGATAGCTGCCCTTTTTTCTTCTTCAGAGAAACAATAGATGGTTTCTTTCTTATTTCTAACCCTGAACAATGGGGTTTCCAATACTTTGACATGACCATTGATTACCAGTTCTGGAAAAAATTGTAAGAAAAAAGTCAATAAAAGAAGTCGGATATGCATTCCATCATGGTCGGCATCCGTGGCAATGATAACATTATTATATCTTAGATTTTCTATTCCTTCTTCTATATCAAGTGCGTGCTGAAGCAAATTCAATTCTTCATTTTCATAAACAATTTTCTTTTTCATTCCGAAGCAATTCTGAGGCTTACCTCTCAGAGAAAAAACAGCTTGGGTTTCCGCGTGTCTAGATTTGGTAATAGAGCCTGATGCAGAATCTCCTTCGGTTATAAAAATGGTCGTATCGAGGTTGAATTCATATTTTTCGTCAGTATAATGATATCGACAGTCTCTTAGTTTTTTATTATGGACGCTTGCTTTTTTTGCACGCTCTTTAGCAATTTTTCTAACACCCTCCATGTCTTTTCGTTCACGCTCACTATTTTGAATTTTTTTCAAAAGCGCCTCAGCAAAAACTGGATTTTTATGTAGGAAATTGTCTAAATGTTGCTTCATAAAGTCACCAACAAAACCCTTCATAGACCGACCGTCATTTTCTATCGTAACCGTTCCTAGTTTCGTTTTGGTTTGAGATTCAAACATTGGTTCTTGAATTCGAACACAAATAGCCCCTACGATAGACATTCGAATATCACCTGCATCGAAGTCTTTCTTATAAAAATCACGAACGGTTTTGACAATAGCTTCTTTGAAGGCTGCAAGGTGAGTGCCGCCTTGAGTTGTAAATTGACCATTGACAAACGTGTAATATTCTTCTCCATATTTTCCTGAATGGGTAAAGGCAACTTCTATTTCCTCATTTTTGAGGTGAATAATAGGATATTGTTGAGATTGCTCATCAATTTTTTTAGTAACCAAATCTTTGAGGCCTTCTTTGGAGCTAAATTCTTGACCGTTGAGAAGTATTTTAAGCCCAGAGTTTAGGTAGGCATAATTCCAAAGTTGTTCTTGAATATAATCAGCAATAAATCTGTAATTGTGAAAAATTGTATTATCAGGTTTAAACCAAATGGTAGTACCATTTGCGTCTTTTGAAGTTGAAATTGGTGATTCATGAACGAGTTTCCCTTTTTCAAATTCTGCTAGTTTTTCCCGTCCATCCCGAACAGACTTCACCTTGAATTCTGCGGATAATGCATTCACAGCTTTACTGCCCACACCATTCATTCCAACTGATTTTTTAAAAGCTTTGCTGTCAAACTTACCAGAGGTATTCATTTTTGAAATAGAATCAACAACTTTTTCCAAAGGAATACCTCTTCCAAAATCACGAATCATAATTTCATCATTATCGAGTCTTACCTCAACCTTTTTCCCATAGCCCATGATATATTCATCGATAGCATTGTCCATAATTTCTTTGAGAAGAATATAAACGCCATCGTCTTGAGAGGTTCCGTCGCCCGTTTTGCCAATATACATGCCGGGCCTTAACCTCATATGCTCTAGCCAATCCAGGGTTTTAATGTCATCCTGGGAATATTCTTTTTCTATTTCGCTTATTATATCACTCATAAAGGCAAATTTGGCATAAAAAATATAAAACAAATACAATCACTTTAAACAAAATGCGCTGTAGAGTCTACAAACCGGTTTGAAAAAAAACAACTAATATTGCATCCATAAAACAAAAGGATTATGAAAACCATTCATATCATATTGCTTGTCGCATTGTTTGGGCTTGTTACAGATAATTTAATAGCCCAAAACAATCATAATACCATAAGAGTAAGAAAAGCAGGGCCAAACAATGTCAAAAAATTGAACGACGTTTATACGTTAGAGATTTTTAATACCGATTCGAAGCTCTATAAGGAATACTATCTTTTGAAAAAATTTCCAAAGCATAGAGAATCATACATCGACGGAGTGTACGCCTACGATGTTGGTGAATATCGTACGACGAAGCTTGCAAAAGATGCCGCAAAAAAGATCAACAAACAAGGATATGCGACTAAACTTGTCTATATTATCGATGGAAAGCGCAATTATGTTGTCGATAAGTAAAGATTAAGAATGGGCAAATGTTTAAACTCAATCAAAACAGCCTATTTATCTCAATTAGTTTTGCACTTCATTTAAAAATAATCACCCTATGAGATTATTAAAACTCGTTTTTAGTGTTTGTTTAGTATTTATAACCTTAGAGGGAAATGCACAGCGAGGCAGAAATTCGAATATCCACATGATGGACAATGTAGAGTTGGCACAGAAACGCTATGAAGATTCAATGAAAAGGGTCCGTGATAGTTTTGCTCAAAACTTCAATATCAAACAATATTTTGCAGAACAGAAAAAACTGCGCGAAGCCCAAGAGCGAATTCAGTTGGATGATAACGTGAAGATGCTCAATAGCTTGATCGCTGTTTCAGATACCTTGACAACGATTACCATCCAAGCGTCGCAGATGAAAGAATTACCCGATGCGATACGAAGTTTTAAAAACTTGAAGTCTCTAACACTAAGAAGATGTCGAGACTTGTCTTTGGAAGACGTTGTTTTCAAACTAAAGGACTTGAAAAATTTACAAGTTTTAGAAATAATTTTTTCTGAAAAAAAGAATCTTCCAGAAAACTTAGGCGAATTAAGACAAATCAAAACGTTAAATTTAAATGGAAATAAAATATCAACCTTACCGGCTAGTATGTCCAATATGGCGTTGGTTGAAATTAATTTATTTAATAACACACCGATTCAGCAGAATCAAGCATTTGAGGTTTTGTCAAAAATAAAATCGCTCAAAAGAGTCAATATGGGTGGATGTAGGATAGGTGATTTAGGTGACAATTTTGGACTTATGACCCAAGTCGAAGAAATTGACCTCAAAACAAATGATATAGCAAAGTTGCCTTCAAATCTAGAAGAAATGAAAAGGCTTAAAAGAATCAATTTGAGCAATAATATCAAACTCGATCCATTGACAATATTTTATGAATTGAGCAAAATTCCTCACCTTGAGAAAGCAACCTTAAACAATGTTAACCTGACAGAGGTGTCTGCGAGTATAGGGACCTTAAAACAAATTAAAATCCTTGAACTTCAAGAGAATCCAATAGTTAAAGTAAGCTCTGAAATAGGGAATTTAGAAAATTTGGAGGAATTGCATATCGGCACGCGTTCAAGTAGTTTCAAGTGTGGATTGAAGACATTGCCATCTGAGCTTTCAAAATGCAATAAGTTGAAAGTGCTAAATCTAAAAATGAGTGAAATAGAAACCCTACCAACTTCATTCTCTGCGCTTGAAAACCTAGAACACATCGACCTTAGCTGGAATAAGTTTTCAAAATTCCCCGAGTTTTTAATCAAACTTCCAAGATTAAAATATCTGGACGTTAGTAGAAACGCTATTGGCACTTTTCCCACTCAATTAGGGTTGCTTGGCACATCACTGGAAACATTGCTATTTGAAGGAAATTTTTATGGAAAATACACTGAAAAAATTAGTAAAATACCGCAGAGTATTACAACCCTTACTAATTTAAAGAAATTGAGCATGAAGGACCAAGTTTTTGAAAGCTTACCAGATAATTTTTGGACTTCGCTTGTCAATCTTGAAGAGCTTAATTTGTCCGGGGGATTGATTCAAGAAATTCCTGACGGCATCGAATCATTATCTAAATTGAAAACGCTTTATCTCAAAGGAAATGAAATAAAACTTCTAAATCCGAAATTGGCAAACATGAAAAGTCTGGAGAACTTGGATGTCTCTTCAAATCTCAATTTTGATTCTGAGGCATCTCTAGAAACCATAAAACAACTGACACAGTTGAAGACTCTTGATATTTCTTACAATGACATCAAAAAACAGGCGGGACGAGAGATTAGAATGGCTTTGCCAAATGTAAAAATAGAAAAACGAGAAATGTCAGACTCGCCCGAGTATGAAAAAGATAGGTCAAAAAAGCAATAATTCTTAAAAGAGATAATAGTTAACACATAAACAAATAGGCCTGAGGAGAGATCGTATCCTTGGATAAAGTAAAAAAAAATGAAAAAAATTAGAAAAGCAATCGTATCTGTATACTATAAAGAAGGGCTCGAAACACTAATACAAACATTACATAAACAAAAAGTAGAAATATACAGTACAGGAGGTTCATATACCTTTGTGGCGAACTTGGGGATTCCATGTCATAAAGTAGAAGATCTTACAAGTTATCCTGAAATATTAGGTGGAAGAGTCAAGACGCTTCATCCTGCAATTTTTGGAGGATTATTGGCTAGATCTGAGAACGAAACTGATCAGCAAGAAATGGCCAATAACAATCTTCTATTTTTTGATTTGATGATTTGCAACTTATACCCTTTTCAAGAATATCTTGACAACAATGCAAGTGACGAAGAGTTGATTGAGAAAATTGACATAGGTGGTGTGACTTTGATAAGAGCAGCTGCAAAAAACTTCAAGGAGGTAGTTTGTATTGCGGACCCAAAAGACTATAGTTCACTCCAAAAAATATTGGAACAAAATGATGGTAAGACATCTTTGGACAATAGACGAGACTTCGCCCGAACAGCTTTTCAAACTATAGCCAAGTATGATCAAGCAATAGCGAATTGGTTTAAGAAGGACGAGGAGGTGGTGTTACGATATGGCGAAAACCCTCATCAGAAGGGAAGATTTGTTGGAGATTTCGACGCCTTATTTGACAAGGTAAATGGCAAGGAAATTAGCTATAACAACATGTTAGATATAGACGCTTGTATTCGACTGATGAATGATTTTGATATCGAACCAAGCTTTGCTATAATCAAACACAACAACTCTTGTGGGCTCGCTTCTCGATCGAATATTTCGGAGGCTTATTCGGCAGCCTTAGCCTGTGATCCGACGAGTGCATTTGGTGGTGTTCTTATATCAAATCGTAAAATTGATTTCGAAACGGCTCAGAAAATGAACACATTGTTCTTTGAAATTATCATAGCTCCAGGTTATGAAGTCGAGGCATTAGAATTATTGAAAAGCAAAAAAAACCGCATTATTCTAATACAAAAAACGAAAATTACAATTGCTGAAAAAACGCGCACAGTCCTAAATGGTCAACTCATCCAAGACGGTGATAATGTATTTGAAACGGCTGCTTCTTGGAATGAAATCACGAAACGAAAACCTACAAAAACGGAGGCAGAAGATTTAGAGTTTGGCATTAGAGCAGTAAAACATCTCAAATCAAACGGTATTGCTTTGGTCAAGAATACGCAACTTATTGGAATGGGCTGTGGTCAAACCTCGCGAGTGGATGCGCTTAATCATGCCATTCGAAAATCAAAAGAATTTGGATTTGATCTAAACGGAGCCATCATGGCAAGTGATGCCTTTTTCCCCTTTGCAGATTGTGTGGAAATAGCTCATCAAGCTGGAATTGCAGCAGTCGCGCAACCCGGGGGAAGTGTTAAGGATTCGGATAGCATTGCTTATTGTGATAACCATAATTTAGCTATGGTGATGACTGGAGTGCGTCATTTTAACCATTAGGTCCGTTTGACTTTGAAAAAATCGATAACATATCAGAGGCTCCAACAAAAACACCATTATCAATTTTATCTAAAAGCACCTTTAGTTCGCCTTTAAACTTATGAGCATAGTGTTTCTGAAGTAGCTGAAAAAAAGATTCTTCAGCCCAATATTTTTCTTGGTTTTTTCTAGTCAATGCAACTTCACCTTTTTCTTTTTGGCTTTCAAAATAGGTTAAAACAGAGGTCCAAATAAGCTCTAAACCAATTTTATCGATAGATGAAAACGTAAATATTCGGCCTGTCATGTCTTCATCTCTTGTGAGGTGAAGTGCCGATTCTATTTCTTTTTTAGACTTTTCAGCGGCTATTTTAAGATCGCCGTCTGCTTTGTGAATAATGAAAAAGTCTGCCATTTCCATGATACCCTTTTTTATTCCTTGTAGTTCATCGCCAGAAGAGGGCATTTGAAGAAGAATAAAAATATCACTCAATTGTTTGACAAGGGTTTCACTTTGACCAACGCCTACAGTCTCTATCAATATGATATCAAAACCAGCTAATTTTGCAATTTCTATGTTTTTATAAGTATTGATTCCTATGCCACCAAGTTTGTTTGAGTTTGGCGAAGGCCTAATAAATACATTTTTGAGTCGAGACAGCTCAGTCATACGAGACTTATCGCCTAGAATGCTACCATGGCTCAATTCGCTTGAAGGATCAATTGAAAACACAGCAATCGAAAAGCCAAGACGGTGAAGGTATGTTCCAAAAACCTCTATAAAACTGCTTTTGCCAACTCCTGGTATTCCACTGATGCTGATGATAATGGACTTATTTTCAGATCGCGTTGCGTCTCGCAAGAGCTCATCTACCAAGAGGTTGTCCTCAATTATTGTACTTTCATTGAGGGTGATTGCGCGGCTTAGAGCGGCGATGTCTTTCTGTTTGATTTTTTCAATAGAAACCATAGAGCCAGACATAAAGGACTACATTTTGATCTCGCTGGAGAATACCTTAAACTCAGCTAGTTTTTCGTTCAAATATGACTTCTTTTCTGCGTTAGTAACTAGTTCTTGAATTGGATCAGTCTCAGAATTCAGTGATTCAAAGACAGGTTCTTGATGATAATTGTCTCCCGTTAATGGTGCAGACATCCAAACATTGTTTCGTCGAACAAATCGAGTATTACTGTCTTCAAATAGAAATTGATTATACCGATATTGGTTTCTGGTTCCACCTTGATGTTTATACCAAAAGCTTTGAATCATAGGAAATGTCATTTCACTATTTTTTTCAAGAGTGGTGTCTTGTTCAATTCCTATAGCATCAAGCAAACTGTGATATATATATCTAGAACTTATAGGCTTGTCAATGGTTTTTGAACCCTCTCCACCAGGATTTAACCAAAACAAGGGGACTCGATTTCCACCATCGTTGACGTTTGAAAAATGATAATACCAGTTCATTTCTCCAAAATTGTCACCATGGTCTGAGCAAAAGACGACAAGATTATCCTGATCTCGGTGAATGCTTTCTACAAACTGATTTAGATCGTTTTTGATTATTTGATAGCTTGTCATTTGTCTCTGGTAGATGAGGTCTGCATATTTTTGATTGATGACAGGTTCATCTTTTATAAGAAAGTTTTGGTTTACAATCTTAAAAAGGGTAATACATTCCATTGCTTTGTCATACAGCGACTTTCCCGATAACTGAAACGTATCTGCAATATGATATGGAAAGTGCGTTTCCATAAGATTTATAAAGAAAAAACAAGGTTGATTTTTTGCATCATTTTCTTCAATTAATTGTTTAACCTTATTGAAATTATCAAGATGCGTATTTTGTCCCCAGCAATTGGCAACTTCCAAATCTGCACTCAATTTCTCGCTGATAGCATCTTTGGAAAAAAGCATTTTACGAACTCGAGGCTTTCCAATTGAAAGCATCAAACGCATCGTTTTTTTTAGTTTGGGTGTGACAAGTTTCCAAACCTTGTGAATCTCATCAAAACCTCTATCGAGCCCAAAAATATCTGTAGTTACCGGATTTGCTGTGACTTGGATCGTTTTGTAGCCCTTTGATTTCATGTGCTCTGCCAAAGTTGGGATGTCCTGTCGAAGTTTACGGGTGTGTGTATCGGCCCGATGTTCGTGTACATTGAGCCCAGTGAACATGCATGACGTTGCTGGCAGGGTCCAACATGCAGAGGATCTAGCTTGGGTGAACTGAACACTATTCGCCTCGACATAGGGCATATCTATGCCGTTGGAATACACGGCATCTTTTCGCAGACTGTCTGCTACTATTAAAAATATGTGTTTTGGTTTATTCACTATGATATAATCAGCTATTTAGCAAATGTAAGCGAATTTTTTTATTTACCAATAAGGAGATCAAACATGAGGTAATTACTCAAAAACAAGTTTTTTTGAAGCGGGCAATAAACCTTAAATCGTAAGTGTATTTTGATATTCTGGGACACGCCATGTTTCGACCTTGTCCCAACTTAGTATTCCGTCTTGCTATATATTTTTCTTACATTTTGCATCATGATATCCACCAGTTGAGACAAATTAAAGCTTGGGGTCCAGCCCCAATCCTTTCGAGCAAGCGAGTCGTCAATACTTTGTGGCCAAGACGACGCGATTTGTTGACGAAAATCAGGAATGTATTTTACACGAAAATCAGGATTTCTTTTTTGAATTTCTGTGGCAATTTCTATAGGGGAAAAACTCATTCCAGAAACGTTATAGCTTGTACGACAAGTAATAGACTCTTTTGGCGCATTCATAATGTCTATGGTAGCTTTGATGCAGTCGTCCATATAGATCATCGGAAGTGCAGCATCTTCAGACAGGAAGCAAGTATATTCTTCGTTTTTGGCTTCGGAGTGAAATATATCTACCGCATAATCGGTTGTACCTCCTCCGGGAAGCGACTGATATCCTATAACACCCGGGTATCGAATAGATCGAACATCTAGGCCATGTCTATTATAATAATACTCAGCCCAAAGCTCTCCTGCCACTTTGCTTATTCCATAAACAGTTGCTGGCACCAATGGGACGTGATTTGGAGTATTGGTCAAAGGGATATGATCGCCAAATACAGCAATGGTACTCGGATAAAATACTTTTTCAATAGCATGTTTTACCGCCAATTCTAATACATTGAAAAGGCCACCCATGTTTATTTCCCAAGCTCGCTTTGGGTTTTGTTCACCTTTAGCGGAGAGAATAGCTGCTAAATGAAATATGACTTGTATTTTGTTGGTTTCAATCATGTTATCCAAGCCTTCTGCATCTAAAACGTCAAGCCCAATGATATTTCTCTCTGGTTGAGCTTTGATATCAGTAGCATAAACCTTTTCAGACCCATATAGTTCCGTTAGTTTATCATGCAATACTGTACCAATTTGACCGCCAGCACCGATGATTAAAATATTTTTTCCATTCATTTTTTTCAAATTTCTGTTTGGCACAAATGTAGCATTCTATATTCAGATTATAAAGAGAAAAATGAAATGAGAAACGACAATTCAAAATCCGTTACATTTGTCATCATGAAAATTTTAAAAGTATTAGCCGCTTTAGCTCTAGGGCTTGCATCTTCTTGCCAATATTTTGAAAAATCCGAGTCCAGTTCCGATTCTGATGCATCTACGATTGATATCAATACGATACAATTTGATGAAAACCTAGCTTACCAGTTTATCGAAAAACAAGTTTCATTTGGCCCTAGGGTACCCTCTACTTCTCAGCACAGGGCTTGTGCTGATTGGATATTGTCCGTTTTAAAAACATATACAGACACCTCCTACTTTCAGGAATTCACCACCGTGACCTATGATGGGAAAAAACATCAAGGAAAGAACATTATAGCAAAGCTAAATCCTTCAAACCCAAATCGAATTCTTCTCTGCGCGCACTGGGATACACGTCCAATTGCCGACAAGGATATTAAAGACCAAAACAAACCAATTCTTGGTGCCAATGATGCTGGGAGTGGCGTTGGTGTAGCGCTAGCAATTTTGGATGCTGTTAAAAAATCAAAGACCAAACTTGGAATTGACATTGTTTTTTTTGATATCGAGGACTATGGTCAGCCGACGAATAGCGAATTGCCGCCTATGGAGAACAGTTGGTGTTTAGGTTCTCAATATTGGGGAAAGAATTATCAAGAAACAAATCGACCTCGATGGGGAATATTGTTGGATATGGTAGGAGGTAAAGATGCTTCGTTCTACAGAGAAGAAATAAGTATGCTATATGCTTCAAATTTAGTCGGTAGGGTATGGGAAAATGCAGACAGATTGGGTCACGGTGCGTTTTTCTTGACAGAAAATATTGGCACCATTCAAGATGATCATCTGTATGTCAATACATTGGCCAATATCCCAACTATAGATATTATTGACTATAAAATAAAGGAGAACGATTTTGCAGCATACCATCATACACACGCAGATAATATGAGCTCGGTTGACAAAAATACGTTAAAGGCTGTTGGTCGCGTTCTTTTATATACAATCTATCAAGAGGAACAAATCGGTCTTTAATTTATGAGGCACTCTTTTATCATTTTATTAATTTTGCTCTCGTTTGAGTCAGTCGCTCAACGTTTTTCCGGAAATCATCTTGGAGGATATAGTGGTGTCTATGGAATACAAGACAATCCCGCGACCTTTGTCAATAAAAAACCGAAATGGGATATAAACGTCTTAGGCACTGGGATTCATTTATATAATCAATACGGATATATCAAGGATCAAAGCCTATTATCATTGATGGGAAGCAAAGGTATTGTCGATGCTAATGATTCTATTCCAAGCAATTTTGATCCAAACACCCAAGCCTTATTTTATGCCAAGCCTTATTCGAGCCCTATAGATGCATTGTTGTTTAATGCATCTGTCAATTTGCCGGGAGCAGTATTTAAGATTGGTAATTTTTCTTTTGGAGCTTTTGCAAATATGAGAGCACATATGGACAATCAAGACTTACCAATTTTATTGAATAGATCAAAGATTAAAGATTTACAAAACCTAAATGCATATACGTTTAATCCTACCACGACCAATGCTATGCTCTGGGGAGAGCTAGGTTTCAATTTTGGATATCGACACGAATTGGACAATGGCAATTTTCTAGGACTTGGGGTCAATGCTAAATATTTGGTTGGTTATGAATCCGCTTTTTTTCATCTAAACAGCGATTATGATGTTTTGAAAACAGGAGATACATTTTTATCGAATGCTGTCAATGCTGATATGGGATTTGCTTCAGGAGCATCTACAAAATCTAATGACTATGAGTTTGGAGCGCGAGGAACTGGGTTTGGTTTGGATCTAGGGGCAGAGTATTTGATTCCCAATAAGGATGAGAACTCAGCGAGTATTCATTATATGAAGTTTGGTATAGCTATCAAAGATCTTGGAGGTGTCAATTTTTCAAACAATACTGAAACTCATAAATTTGTTACCAATCAGCGATTTGCAATTGAAAGTAACATCACAAATCAAAAGGCAAACAATTATACCGTTGTCAAGCGATTGTCACAACGGATTTTCAATGACTCCCTTGCATCCAAAACAAGTTCAAGCTATACGATGTATCTTCCGACATCTATCAATTTGCATTGGGATTACAATTTTAGGCCAGATTTTTATATTAACGCATTTTTAAGTCGCGGTGTTTCATCTCTCAAAACCCAGCTAACAGCCCCTAGTGTCTTGATGGTAGGTGCCCGATATGAAAAACGTTGGTTTGAAGGTGGTATGAATATGAACTTGGTTAATGACAAGTGGTTTGGCGTTGGTGCATATTTGAGACTTGGCGTTCTGACCATAGGTTCTGACCATATCAATACTATTTTCTTTGCTCAGCCAGAGTTTGTAGGTACAGATGTATATATGAGTCTGAAAATTATGCCTTTCGGTCTGGAAGGGGAAAAGGAAAAAGCGGCTGATCGATTCTATAATGGTGGATCAAAGAGGTCTAGGTGTTATACGTATCGATAAGCAAATAGTAATTAAATAAACCTAATTTATAAAAAGCCCGTTGTAATAAAACCAAACAATTCATATTATGAATTTATTTAATCTTCAAGGAAAAGTCGCCATCGTTACCGGTGCGACAGGCCTAATCGGTCAAAATCATTGTAAAGCTCTGGCCGAGGCTGGTGCCAGTATCGTCGTAGCAGATTTGAACCTAAGCAGGTGTGAGGAGGTGATTGGCAACTTGTCAAATCCAGAGAAACATCATGCAATCTCATTTGATATTACCTCTGAGGAAGAGGTCAAAGCGGCAAGCCTTCAAATAAAGGGTAAATATGGTGCAATAGATGTATTGGTAAATAACGCGGCTATCAATGATATGTTTGAAAATCCATTATTGGCGGGAGAAAAAAGTATGTTTGAAAATTATCCTGTCGAGATGTTTCGAAAGTCCCTCGAAGCCAATGTAACAGGAACATTTCTTTGTTGTCAAGTGTTCGGAACAGAAATGGCTCAAAAGGGCAAGGGGAGTATCATCAATATCGCTTCCACCTACGGCATGGTGGGTCCAGACCAGAGTATTTACAAGGATCAAAATGGAAAACAATTGTTTTTTAAATCAGCTTCATATCCTGCAACAAAAGGCGCTGTGATCAATTTTACTAGATTTCTAGCAGCATATTGGGGCAGCAAGGGTGTTCGGGTCAATACCCTTTCTCCAGGAGGTGTAGAGAATAGTCAAGATGAATTCTTTGTCAAGAACTATTCCGCCAAAACACCATTGAATCGTATGGCACAGCCAACGGACTATATGGGTGCTGTGGTTTTTCTCGCTAGCGACGCAAGCAGCTACATGACAGGTGCTAATTTGGTCGTAGATGGAGGATGGACTGCAATATAACAGAACAGTTGTGTCACACAATAAAATATAAAAAGTCTTATAAAACGAACAAACAAAATAAACTATGGATATAAGAGTAAAAACAGAACCTATAAAATGGCTTTTTACAGATATTGATGGCGTATGGACCGATTGTTGTATTTATTATTCTTCTCGTGGTGAAGAATTGAAAAAATTTTCATATCGTGATGGAATGGGTGCCGAGAGATTGAGAAACTTGACAGACATCAAAATTGCTATTATTACTGGAGAAAATTCAGAAATTGTTTCTCGCCGAGCTGAAAAATTAAAAATTGAGCATGTTTTTCTTGGAATTAAGAATAAATTGGAAGTTGTAGAAAATTTTATAAAGGATCGAAATCTCCGTTTTGAAAACCTGGCATATATTGGAGATGATCTCAATGACCTTGAAGTAATGAGAAAAGTCGGAATAACTGCTTGCCCAGCAGATGCCTTTGACGATATCTACCAAATGGCCGATTTTCAATGCATGAAGAAAGGCGGAGAAGGGGCTTTTCGTGAATTTTGTGAATTTCTTATCAAGGAAAAAAACATTTGAGGATAAGAAAAAAACAATTTCTTAACTCTAAATCGAACCATTTCACCTACATTTGTATTAACAATTAGAATCATTCAAATGAACGACATTATACTTGCCAATGGCAAAAAAATCGGCGCAGGCCATCCATGTTTTATCATTGCAGAGATTGGATTGAACCACAACGGGGATATCAATATAGCGAAAGAACTCATCTTGAAGGCTAAAGAAGCAGGCTGTGATGCTGTAAAGTTTCAAAAAAGAACACCCGATGTTTGTACGCCAAAAGATCAATGGAATATTGAGCGCGATACACCTTGGGGTCGAATGAAATATATTGACTATCGGTATAAGGTTGAATTTGGAGATGCTGAATATAAGATTATAGACGATTATTGTGTAGAGCTGGATATGGTCTGGTTTGCAAGCTGTTGGGACGAAGAAGCGGTAGATTTTCTGGAGAAATTCAATCCAATGTTATACAAGGCAGCATCGGCATCGTTGACAGATATATCGCTTTTAAAGAAAAAAATGGATACCGGGAGACCACTGATCATTTCTACAGGAATGAGCACAATTGAGGAACTAAAAACAGCATTAACAGCGATAGGAACCAAAAACTTAGCAATTGCACATGCTACCTCAACCTATCCATGTAAACCGGAAGAATTGAATCTAAGAATGATCAATACACTTCAAGAAATGTATCCCACGTGTCCGATTGGCTATTCAGGCCACGAAACCGGCTTGAGTACCACGCTAGCAACTATCCCTATGGGAGCCAATTTTATTGAAAGACATTTCACCCTAGATAGAAGTATGTGGGGAAGCGATCAATCCGCATCCGTGGAGCCAGGAGGAATGATGAGACTTGTAAGGGATATCCGCGATATAGAAACCGCACTTGGCGATGGCGTTAAGAAGGTTTATGAGAGCGAAATGGGCCCACGAGCCAAGCTAAGAAGAGTACTATAAATGCAGAAGGCAAAGCGATTTTTTAATAAATATTTCTTTGCGTTTTCGTTCGTTTTATACGCTATTCTTTTACATTTATTCTATTGGAAAACGAGAGGTGCAGGTTTTGTCTTTGATATGACAGAATGGCTCTATGATTATGAGCGTTATCCAAACTTCAAAATTTTTAATCCACCTTTTGATAAAAATTTAAGGCCGGTTTATCATTTTTTGTTGAATACCATCTATAAAACTTTTGGAACGGATTTCAAGGCCTGGTATCTGTTTAATATGGGGCTTTTCTATGGTACAATATTGGCCATCCATAGTTTTCTTTCCTATTTTTACAAGACGTTTCAGGTTGAGAAATACAAAGAATTAACAATTCTAACGTGTATTGCGATAGCAGTATGTCCTTTTGGTTCTGAAATCGCTGTTTGGTATGCAACCATTCATTATTCGATTGTATTTATTTGTTTGTTCCTCACGTGCATACTTTTACTGTCTCAAGGTCAATCTCTTTTTCTAAGAGCCGTATTGTCTGCGCTGCTCTTTAGTATAGCTATTCTCAGTATTGAACTGTCTTATAGTATTATACCAATTGTTGGGAGTTTGTTTCTACTATTGTATTGGAGACAGAAAACGGATCTTCGGTTTAATCAATACATCATCTTCTTTTTCATTCCACACCTTCTGATCTTTTTAGGATATAATTTTATTTGTTATAAGTATTATGATAAATTTTTAGGGCATTATAGAATAGACAAAGTAGATTTTGATTTGTTGTATTTGATCGTTCATTATTTCAAACTATTGGTCAAACATTTCACGTTCGTTAATATACTTGGACAGGGAGTTTATGACACTTTTTTTCAATGGATTGATGAGTATCGCATCCTTTTTACAGCTTGTTTTCTAGTGCCTATATCTTATTTAATTTTCAAAATCCGAAGACGCTTATTAAGTCCATCGCCCGAGATTGCAATTATCCTGTTTTTCATATCCTGTTCGGTATTCTTATATATTCCTGTTTCGTTTTTATTTTATCATAATTGGAAGGAGATCGAGCTTGATCGATTGGGATACGGAAGCATGGCTTTTATTATTATGGCGCTTTTTTTCGTTTTTTGGCAAGTAAAATCAACGGGTATCAAAGCTATTTTTTTTACGGCTTTTCTTTTGGTAAGTTCATTGTTGTTGTATAATTATAATTCGCGATGGGAAAAAAGTGCAACGGTTCGAAAGCATTTTTCGGATAACATACCGTTTTACAAAGACAAAAATGTTTACCTCGTCGGTGCTCCAATTCTCATGCAATATGCTTATTTGATAACAATCAATGATAGTCTTGAGTTATATCGGCATTTACGAGTTTTTCGAAAGCTACAACCCACAAAAGAGTATAAGATTTTGGGCTTCTATAATATGCTAGACATAGACGATATAGTAAGTGTCACCAAACTAAACGACATGTGCGTAGAAGTGCGAGTGGAGCGATGGGGCGCTTGGTGCTGGAGCAGTTTAAAATCTGCAATTGAACCCAAGGAAACAAACAAATATATCGTTGAACCAAATGACGACAAATTAGGATATAAAATAACATTCAAATCGCTTGATTCAAACGATAAGATCATATTGTTCAATAAGCTGAACTTCAAAGAAGTAGACTTAAGAAATAAGCCAAATGGGACAATATACATTTAAAGAATATTGTTCGAGGGTTTTGAGTTATTGGAAAGTGGGAATTCCAGTCTTTTATCTCATCGCCATCCTTGTTTTTTGGAACAAAACGGGTACATCTTTTACGGATGATTCGCTAGAATGGCTTGTTTATTTTCAAAAATATGGCTGGACAAATTTTGGGACTTCATATGAAATGACAAGTATCTATTGGATGCATGATTTGTTTTCAAATAGTATGTATTTGTTGTTTGGAAAAAACAGCTTTGCCTGGTATTATGTTATTTTGTTTTTTCACTCTTCTGCCGCTTATTTTTGGTATCGATTTATCTTTGAAATATTAAAATCAGCAAAAACAAATGACGAGTTCGCAATTTCATTTTTGTCATCCTTGATTTTTTTAGCAAGCCCATATCATCTAGAAAATGTGATGTGGATAGCGACCTATCATTACAATATATCCGCACTATATTTAACCTACAGCCTCTATCGAATTGTTAGACAAAACGGTCAGTTAACTTTTCGTGATCAAATTATTTTGTTTTTACCATTTCCATTCATGCTCACGATGCATGAAATATGCTTTTTCTTTACTATCTTGTTTTGGTTTCTAATTACCTATTGCCAGAATTTCAAATTTAATTTTCAATCAGTCAGAAAGCAATTTTTGTATTTATTACCTTACGGATTGAGCTGTATTGGTGTTTTGTTTTTAACTAAAACAATCAAAGGTTCGTATATTCCTCATTATGGAGAAGGACATATTCAGAACCATTCTTTGTATAACTTTTTGTGGACTTTATTCAATTACATAGAGAAACATTTTCTATTCGTTCACAACATGCCACACCAATTCAAAGAAAAGCTATATGATATCGACAAGTCAACAATGATTCTATTTTTCGTGTTTGTTGGCATTTCGGCTCTAGTATATATATCTTTTTCTCTAAAGAAAAACAAAAGTCTTCGACCACTTGGATTATTTTTATTTTTATTTCTTGTTTTGTTTGTGCCATTTAGCAATATGTATTTTTTCTGGCACTTTGTTTTCCAGAATGATCGATTGGGATATTTTTTTTCGTTAACTAGTTCGGCCATTTTCGTCTATCTTATCGTAAAGCACATGGGCAAACTTGGAATTTTAATTTCTACTTTGTTTCTTTTTTTAAGTGTCATTATTCTCCGATATAATATATCCGCAGCAGAAGAGGCTCATAATTTTTATCACCGCATCTTGACACCAAGTTATGAACCATATCTGGATAAAAAACCGATTGTTCTGAACTTACCATACAACTATAAAGGAATTTATATCTATCGACACAAATATAGAATGCCAACAAGCATGTATTTTTTTTATGAAAAGAATATTGATTACACATATTGTGTTTCAACTCCATTTTTCAGGTCAACGGACTCGATTATCGTCGCAAAACTATCAGACACCATTTTTCGCGTTTATCTGGCAGCTCCAGGTTCTTGGCTTATGAATGAAACATTGGGTGGAGTGGATTATGAAAATGATCGGGTTCGAGTGGACTATGAAGAAGGCAATCAAAGCGCAACTATTTACCTAAAAAAATATGATCGATCCAAACCCGTTCTCTATTGTACAGGAAATCGTGGCTTTGTAGAATTGGGAAAATAGAAAAATTGATGTAGTTTTGTGGCCAATATTAAATTATGATCCTTCACATACCTACATTTTTATTAGAGCTTGGTGAGAAAAACTATCTGAGTATTTTGGCGGTAATCATTCCGAGCTGGGCTATACTTATGATCATATTAGAGCGCTTTTTTCCATACACCAAAGGGCTGAAACTGTTTCGTCGAGGATTTTGGATTGATTTGGTTTGGTATACTTTTGTTCAGAGCAAGGTGCTAGAAGTAATTATTTTTACCTATATAATTCTTTACTTAAAGGCTCTTTTAGGCCTAGAGTATTATGGACCATTGAGCAATTACAATTTCTGGTTATTGTTGGTGTTCTTTTTTGTCACACACGATTTTTATATCTATTGGTTTCATCGACTACAGCACAACAACAAGTATCTTTGGAGAACCCATGAGGCTCATCATTCCGTGAGAGATGTTGATTGGCTTGCGGGAAGTCGTTCTCATCCATTAGAAATTCTAATCAATCAAACGATTGAGTTTGCTCCGATTTTTTTCTTGGTAGACTCTCAGACAGCAGCCTATTTATATCCGGCTAAGGCACTTTTGGATGCGCTCTGGGGCATGTGGATTCACTCCAACATCGATGTTCATTCTGGTCGATTACAGTATGTTTTTAATGGCCCTGAAATGCATCAGTGGCATCATGCGAATCATCATGAGGTGTTCTACAAAAATTATTCTACAAAATTGGCGATATGGGACTGGATTTTTGGGACTGGATTTCTTCCGAACCTAAACCCATTGAACTTCAATCTTTCTAAGCCCAAGATGTTTGGCCTTCCCTATGCCTACCCTCAGGGATATTGGAGTCAACTCTGCTATGCGATTATTCGATTTGACTTCAAGCATTTAGAAACAAAAACAGTATACAAAACAATAATGGATTTTAGAAGAAATACAACAACAAAATTGTTGTCTATTTTCGGAGTTAAAGCTCAATGGATAGAATCAGAATTTTTTGATAGACACACCACGAAATATCAGTTAGACGAGATTCAAAAAACTTGCTCAGCTTGTGGAGTTACACAAAAATATTATTACCAAGATCAGGCATTGGTACATGTATGTGAACAATGCAACAAGGATTCGGACCTAGAAAAATTTAATTAGATAAGGATGAAGAAACTTTTTTTTACAGCAATTGTAGTGCTAAATATTCATTTAAATGCTCAGATCGAAATCATTGATGTTAAGCGCTTTATGTCTGTAGGAGAGAAGGAAGGTGTGAGAATGACTATTCCTAATCAGAATAAGGAAAAATTTGAAAAACTTCAAAAAGATTGGATGAAAAAAAACGGATCTTCCGCTGTAAAACAACCAAAGGGCAGCAATGAGATTCAGTATGAAAATGTTTACCTCAAAGGAACAGAGAAACCAATGAATCTATATGTCGTTTTAGATCAAGAGAATAAAAATCTAGGATGGACAGGTTTTTTTTTGATGGATTCAACCAATCAGGTAATCCAAAACAAAACAGGGGTTGTCATCGTTCTTCAATCACTTTTTAATAGTTCTATGAATAGCTTGTATGAGGATAGTATTTCCTTGCAAAACAAGTTGATCAAAGAGGCTATGTCAAAAAAGAAGGATCAAGGAAAAGAAGCAGAGAAATATCAGAGAAACATCAATAATGCGAAGGATAGGATCAGAGATGCCGAATCTGAAATACTAAGCCATCAATCAAGTGTAGATCTCAACAAGGGTAAAATAGCTCAGCTTCAATCGAAACTTTTGGACGCAGAAGCTAAATTAAAAGACGCCAGTGTAGAAATGAAAAAAACGAAGGATATAGGAACGGCTGCGGACGAACTTATGTCAAAACAAAAGAAACAACTTAAAAAATTAAAAGAATTAGAGAAAGATCCTAATGCAAATGCAATCCTTATCAGTGCGCAAAATCAAGACATCACAAAAATAGCTGAGGAGGTCAATGCGAAATCTTTGGAGTATAGGTCCGCTGAGGCCTCGGCAAAGATTCTTGTCAAAGGGGCAGAAAAGGAATTGGATAAAGCAAAAGACAATTTGGAAGATGCCGAGAAAGCAATCAAAAAGGGAAATCAGAAAATCACTGAGAACAGTGAACGTATAACCGATCAAAGAAAGAAAATCGAAGAAAACGAGGATGCAATAGAGAAATACAACTCAATTGAAAAAGGTAAAACGGAGGAAGAATTGAAAAAACTAACCGACCGACTCGAAGAACTGAAAACAATTCAGAAAAAATATCTGTAAATAAGAGTAAAAAAATACCAATAAAAATTAAGAAAGCGCCAAATCATTTGCAAGTTTGCAGAATGAATATAAATTTGTGTGACGATTGAGAAAAATGAAAAAAAGCGCCGTTCTACTTTTATATTCTTTGCTTGTATTTGAGGCTTACACCCAAGAAGTAAGTTCTTATTTGACACCCAATCAAATTATGATTGGGGATCATATGGAACTAACATTGCGCGCCAAAAATGCTAAAGGGATAACCTTTCCTACCATTAGTGATTCTTCGATGGGAAATTTTAGATTTGTAGAAGAGCTCAAGACGGATACTCTTTATAGCGGAAATGATTTCACAATTTCCAAGAAGTATATCATAACTTGTTTTGAAGATAGCCTTCAAACCTTTCCCCAGCTCACATTTTTTACTCAGACGTTTCTTCCAATACAATCTCAGTCACATAAGGTGACGGTTGTATCTCCAAATGTGGACTCGGCAAAGGATATTCGTCCTATCAAAAAAATCATATTGGTTCCACTTTCAAGATCCGAAATTGCAAGCTATTTGTTTGTAAGTTTGATTTTGCTAGGATTGGTTTTAGGATTGTATTTGGTTTATATACGTTGGATTCGCAAGGAAAAACTTTTTGACACAGAGAAAAAAGCAGACCCACCCCACGTCACAGCCTTGAGCTCGCTGAAGCTGATCGAAAACGAACAATTGTGGCAAAAGGGAAATCACAAAGAGTATTATGACAGAATTTCGGATACTATAAGGTTATACCTAGAGAGGCGATTTGGGATAAAAGCCTTGGAACAAACAACACATCTGATTTTAGACTCAGTCTTTAAATTGGAACTGCCAAGTGATACTACAGAACATATTCAAGGTCTTCTTGAATTGGCAGATTTAGCAAAATTTGCAAAGCAGAGTCCTGACCAAGAGTCGAATGACAGAATCTTGAAGCACGCTTATAATATTGTTCAATCAACTCAAATGAGCTATGATGCCAATAAAAAGGCAAATGCTAAAATGGTTCGCAAGTTCTATGGTCAAAACAAATATGCATTCAAAAAAGAGGCAATAAATCAGGACAGTATTCGATCAATGGTTTTTGGCCTCATGGCGATCATGCTTTTATTGTCCGCAACCATAATCTCCGCTTATTATATTCCTGTTTCATACCTACTAGGACTTATTGCTGACAAACCTTT
The DNA here is from genome assembly GCA_947461165.1 of Saprospirales bacterium. Taxonomy (GTDB): domain Bacteria; phylum Bacteroidota; class Bacteroidia; order Chitinophagales; family JADJOU01; genus CHPMRC01. The sequence continues at coordinate 29,064 of CANHJR010000001.1, forward strand.
GGTGTTTTTTGTATGGTTTATAATGATAGGTATCTTGCTTACAGTTATTATAACATCATTGATAAGAGGCAGCATGAGTGAAATGCTAGTTATTTTTGACTATAATTCTATTATAATTAGAAATCGAAAGGGTCAATTTATAATTCCTTTTGAACACATTAAAACAGCTAATATTAATAAAAAAGAGGACTTTGACTTAACGGATATAGCTGACAAAAAACACACCATATCAAAGAAGATAGAATACTTTGACGAGGTTAAAGAACGAATCTGGGATATTATCGATATAGAACAAAATAGCAGTACCAAACAGCAATGATATTAAACATTTCTTTTGAGCATCCTTGGGCTTTACTTCTCTTTCTACTGCCAGTAATTATGGCGTTCTTTCAAGTTTTTTGGCGGACCAAATCACTCGTAAAAGCGAATGTATCGACCTTGTTTAATCTTCGCAACCTGTCTTTAAAAACAGCTATAGTCAAATTGTTGCCTTGGTTACATATTATCGCAGCTACACTTCTTGTGATTTGTATTGCGCGGCCACAAGATGAAATGTCAAGCGAAAAATCAAGAACGAAGGGAATAGACATTATTTTAGCTATTGACGTCTCAACAAGTATGTTGGAAACAGATTTGCGACCAAACAGAATGGAAGCAGCAAAACAAGTAGCCTCTGAATTCGTAAGCAAACGACCAAATGATCGAATAGGAGTCGTTGTGTTTTCTGGAGAAAGCTATACGCAGTGTCCACCAACGATTGATCACGAAATAGTTCAGAAACAGATAAAAACGCTACGCAATGGAATCATTGATGATGGAACAGCGATAGGAATGGGGCTAGCTACTTCCGTCAGGACGCTCAAGAATAGTAACTCGAAAAGTAAAGTTTGTATTCTACTAACGGATGGGATGAACACTGCAGGAATTGTAGATCCAATGACCGCAACGGAAATAGCCAAAACATTTAATATAAAGGTTTACTGTATCGGTGTAGGTACGCCGAGAAACAATATTTTAGGGATTGATGAGCCATTGATGCGAAAAATTTCCAGCCAAACAGGTGGTTTGTATTTTAGAGCAGGATCATTGGAGCGTTTAAAGCAAATATATGAGGAAATCAATAAACTAGAAACAATAGAGATCGAGAAAAATGCTATTCATAAAAGGACAGACTTCTTCTTTCCATTTGCATTATTGGCTTTGGTATTGGTTTTGCTAAGTTTTATTTTAAGACATACGTGGCTACGAGGAGTATAACTGAAATGTTTTAGTGGCTAATAGAAAGGCGCTTTCTCTACTTTTCTTGGCGAATTCTATATCGGGAATGGCTCAAGGAATTAGTATGATCGCAGTTCCTTGGTATTTTACGGTGACCTTAGGCAAGCATGTCTCTTTTGGCGTGTTTTACGGAATTATAACGATTGGTTCCTGCTTCTGGAGCATATATGCAGGGTCTATGATAGACAAATATGATCGAATGAAAATCTTTCAAATTCAATCGCTCTTGGGATTGGCTTTGGTTGGGTTCTGCAGTGTGGCTATGAAACAAAACATGGAAATAGAATGGCTTTTTGCAGGAATCGTGTTTGCATTTACTTCATTTGTCTATAATCTGCATTTTCCAAATATTTATGCTTTTGCGCAGGAAATCACACCGAAAACAAACTATGATAAGATAATCTCATTTTTAGAAATTCAGGGACAAACGACCTTTATCATCGGCGGTGCTATAGCCGCAGTACTTATGAATGGAATGGACACCAATCTTTCAATTATGGGATATGAAATTGTAGATAGTATAAAACTTCCCAAATGCAGTTTGTCTGAAATATTTATGCTTAACACGATTGCCTATTTGCTGACCTTTCTCATTATTATACAGATCAAGTACCAATCAATTGACCCAAGAAGAATAGAAGTAGAAGGTGTATGGCAGCGATTGAATACGGGCTGGAGTTTTTTAAAAACCCGATCCTCATTGCTTCTTTACGGCTGGCTCAGCTTGGCCTTATTTGTGTGTGTTTTATTGATTAGTTTTTATTTGATGCCGGTATATGTTTCCGAATTTTTGAATGCGAAATCACACATATATGCTTCGTCTGAGTTGTTTTTTGCTATCGGAGCGATGCTTACTGGTTTTATTACGAGACATTTATGGTTGAAACATGATGAAATAAGACGAACCGTACTTTTTCTGGGATTTGGAGTTTTGGTTTTGCTTTCATTCGCTATGAGCAAAAATTTACTTTTGTTTTTTATAGCAAACATCGTCTTAGGATTTAGCAATGCCTCCATTCGGTATTGTCGCATTTCATTCTTTTGGAAAATTGTACCAAATGATCTTATTGGAAGAGTTACTAGTGTTTTGAATTTATCTTCATATTTTTTAAGAGCAACCTTTGGATTTTTATTTACTGCATCTATTTTTCAAAATGCAAAAGGTATTCAGCTTGTCATGTTTGTGCTTATCATATTTGTCTGTATATCAGGATTAGTGATTTTGAAGCACCGGCTACGACTCCTCAAAGAGGTTGGAAAATACTAAAGGAACAAAAATGTGTCTAATTGATAACGGTGGCCGAATGGTCTATTTTGTATCTCTATAACCGAGTCCAAGGAGGAGTTCTTTGGTTTTACTGACATAATCTCCTTGAATAAGAATCTCACCATCTTTGGCCGAGCCACCGGTTCCAAGCTTAACCTTAATCGTTTTTGCAAGGGTCTCTAAATCATCTATTGTGCCAACAAATCCTTGCACAATAGTTGCTTTTTTACCACCTCGTTGTTTTGTTTCTAATCGTATTCTAAGTTTTTGCTGTTGAATTGGAAGGGTGTCCATTTCATCGCTTTCTTCTGTTGGAACCCAAGTTGGGTTCGTAGAATAAACAATTTTTTTACTCATTGAATTAAAGTTTTAATTTAAATATTATTTTAAACAACTCTTCAGAAAAGGGAACAAATTTTCCGAGCTCTTTAAGTTCCATAATTTTATATTTTGACATCCATTTGACATCAGATACCTCATTGTTGTAGGCGATGTTTTTTATCATGTAGATCGGAATAAACCCAACGAATATCGATATCAGCGACTGTCCGATGGTGATCTCGCGCACAAATTCGAGATCAATTTCATTCTTGGATAGTGACAGCTCCTCGAATAATTCTCGGTATGCTTCTTCCAATAAATCAAAATTTCCGGATTGAACACTACCCGTTGTTGTAGACCATTTATCTGGGTGCCAAGTTACACTTGTGGATCTTTTTTGGATTAAATACTCCCTATTTTCATTGATTATCCATATATGAATAACTCTATGAAATTTATTAGAAGGAATTGGGTTGCCTCTTGCAACGTTCTCGCCTAGATACTCACCATGTTCGTTGTACAGGTCCCAATATTCCGCCATAATTTATCTTATAAGCGTTACGTTTCCTGATTTTTTTATGAGCTCATTATCAAAGCTCATAGCTTCTATATACCACACATAAATGTCTCCTGGAGATTGTTGACCATTGAAGTTTCCATCCCACCCAGCATTTATGTTTGTGGTGTTATAGACTTTTTGTCCCCAACGATTGTAAACCTCAAATTTACGCAATTCTTTAATATTTAGTCTTTTTACAATTCTAAAAAGTTCATTGACACCGTCTTTGTTTGGGGTAAATGCATTTGGTAACAATAGTACATTCCATCCAAAAACATTGACATTGATGGTATCTGCTTTTATGCATCCATATCCATTTTTTGCTGTGACAATATACGCTGTAGTGTCCTTAGGGGAGACCCGAATACTTGAAAAGAAAGGGTTGCTCAGCATTTCGCTTTTTGGTGACCAGTCATATAATTCGGCCTCACCTCTCGCCGTCAGGCTGATTTCTTGACCCCTATATATACTTGTGTCTGGCCCAGCGCTGATGATTGGTAAGCTATCTACAAATACATCAACTTTGATTGAGTCGGAGAAACAATTATTGGAGATAAAAACGGTATATGTTGTAAATTGCTCTGGATATACTTGAGGTGTATCTGTCGTTGTATCCTTGATGTTATATGAAGGTTTCCACAAATAGAACAAACCACCTCTTGCTCGCAAGTACCTGAATTCACCCTGACATATTCGAACTGGCCGATCTGCTTGAGGTATAACTTTTCCTTGAACATTAATTCGAAATGGCACTGTAGTTGAGCATTTTTGAATCGTTGTGGCGGTTACGGTATAGTTGGTGGTATCCCATGGATTAGCCAAAACGGTTCTGGATGACCCAGATGACAATGTGCTACTATCTATCCATTTATATGTACAAAACACCGAAGCAAATGCTGTTAATTCTGCAGTATCGCCAAGGCAGAGGTAATTTGGAATACCCAGAACAGATAATGCTGGAGGGAAATTGACATTCAGAGTCATACTATCTGCCGCTTTACACCCAAACCTATCCGTAACAGCAAGAATGTATGTGTTAGTAATTGTAGGAGATGCGGTGGGGTTTCTGATTGTAAAACTAGAAAGTGTATTGTCGTTAGTATTCCACTGATAGGAGAAAAATCCAGGATTTGCATTGAATTGATAAACATCACCTACACAAATAGAATCCAACTTTGGTATGCCTGGGTCTGGAAGTTCTCCAACATTAACCATGACATTGTCCGTGATCGTATAACACTAGTTGGACGCAGTTAGTGTAAATAAAAGGGTATCCAAAGGGTGGAAAAATGGAATCCTTGCATTTGAATTTGTGATAATGAAGGGGTTGTTAGGAGCCCAAGAATAACTTGTTGCTGTCCCTTGATCCACTGCAGCTATTTGTATGGTATCTCTTTGGCACATAAATGTGTCTACCAAAGGCACTATATTTATTGCAGGATCTAAAGCATAAACAGTCAAGGTGTCTTGAACAATGCATCGATTGAGATCAACACCTCGAAGGATATATGTTGTTGTCACACTAGGAGATGCGATAGGATTTAGAATATTTGGATCAGACAAATTGGTAGGAGGTATCCATGATTGACTTAAAAAAGCACCTTTTCCATTGAGCTGAACTGTTGTTTTGAATGCTGGCGCAGAAGCATTAAGACACACACTTGTATCTGATCCGGCATCAATAAATGCAACTGGAAATAAAGATACTAAAACAGAATCGTCATTATAACAACCGTTTGCATCCGTTCCCCTTACGTAATATCGAATCGCTGTAGTTGGTGTTGTTGTGGGAGACTGAATATTATTGGCAGACAGGAAAGTAGATGGTGACCACAAATAGCTCACCCCACCTGTGGCTGTGAGCGTGGTGCCGGTATTGGGACAAATCGTGATATCAGGACTTGCTGTAATGTTGGGCCGTGGGTTTACTGAATAGGTAAAGTTTGCAGAGTCAACGCATCCGAAACTAGTTTTAGACCACAAATTGACGGATCCTGTTGATGAGTTGGGAGGAATATATGTGGCATCACAAGTTGTAAAAATGGAACCATCTGGGAAGGTCCACCTATAATCAGTAATAGTGCTTGGCGCAGTTATCTCCACTTGACATCTTAGATTCAAAGGTTGCCCTAAGCATGCTTTTGGCACCACCGCATTGATTTTTGGTTTTGGATATACGGTTGCTTGGAGTATCGTATCTGCGACACATCCACCAATTGTTGTCGAAAGTTTTACATTTTTAACACCTGGAGTGGTGAATGTAAATCGAGGGTTTTGTATACTCGAACTACCATTACCATCAAAATCCCAAAGCCAATTTGTAATAGGACCGTTTACATTTGTAGATAAGTCTGTGAACTGTAGAGGAGAATCCTCACAGGCATTGACAAAGCTGAAAAACATTTTTGGTTTTGGCTCTATGTAGCAAATTCTTCTGGTTGTATCAGAACATAACCTCCCATTTGATTTTGTTTTGTACGCAATTAATGTCACTAAAAATGTACCAACACTACTAAAAACGTGACTTGGATTCGTGGCCGTAGATGTATTATTAGCACCAGAGGCCGGATCTCCAAAATCCCAATAATATCGACTAGCGTTGGTGCTGGTGTTAGCGAAGTCAACTTTAAGATTACCGCATCTTACATAGACACCAGTTCTGGTTGCGGGCACATAGGTGCCAGGGAGAAATGGCGCATTGGCATTGGGGATATCACAGTCTACCACATTATATTGAAAATCACGAGCGAAAGAATCAATTACGATACCACCTCGATGCTCCTTGACCATCACTGAAACCACAAATCGACCGGCTCTATTTGGATTACAAACCAATAGGCCAGACGCCGAATCTATAGAAAGAGCAGGTGTTCCACCCAAGACATTATTAAGACCATAAGGCGCTGTCCAAACCACATTTGGGACAGGGAGTCCTTGTCCTTGATCTGCTGGATTGGTGGAGGTCAGACCTGCAAGAGGAACATTTAAGCTATAGCTCAACTGGTCTCCATCGACATCTGTGGCAGAGTGGTCAAAATAAAACAGCTGATTGACACAAATAAAAACAGGCGGAAAAGATCTAAATCTCGCCGAATTATTTGTATACGCATTCAAAGGAGGAATAACTGTTCGTAAGGTTATCCCTGGTTTGTCATTCGTATTTGGTTGATCGTTGATATTTAAAATACCATTGTTTCTACAACAACGTTGGTGTTGTATAGTATAGCCTTTGTCATTTTTTGGTAAATCAATAATCGTCTCATACCGTCCTTTAGAAACGCAGGTTCCATTTGGCTCTAAACAAGGATTTGTGATAACTGGTACTATCAAAACGGTATCCATCAACATCAGTGCATTGTCTGGATATCTAACATTGTTGTTTATATTACCTTCATATACACCAAAATAAAGTGGAGGCAATTGACATCTAGGATCACTAGGTGGACAGCTACCATCATATCCGATAGAAACATTACTACTACAATCGCGATATACTTCAAAAATTATTTTGTATCGATTCCCGCCCAGATATTCATAATATACGACACCTCCGACAATATGGGTTGCGCCTACATTGACAACAATGTGCATCAAAAGCAGAAACAGCAATTTTCGGCAGTAAGACATAATTAATTCATAGTTAAAACAAATTTAGTTCAAAAATGGCAAATAGACCTAGATAAACTCAAGGTTTCTTTTGATTAACAATATTTTGTAGAGCTTAGGCTTTTTTAAATAACGTACTAAGGGAAGTAAAAATTATATTTGCAAAAATAAAATCAAAACATCAATGGTAGAAAAGAAACCGCTGGATATTCGTGAGATGAATGAAATCGTAAATCGAGAAAGTTTATTTATAGAAGTCATCCAACGAGAATTATCTAAAAAAGTAATTGGACAAAAGAACATGGTGGATAAACTCATGTTGGCACTTCTATCGCATGGCCATATTCTTCTTGAAGGTATGCCCGGCTTAGCAAAAACCTTAACCATCAATTCTTTGGCCACAGCACTGAAATGTGATTTTCAAAGAATTCAATTTACACCAGATTTATTGCCAGCAGATATCGTCGGTACTATGGTTTATAATCAGAAGGATGGTGACTTCAAGGTCAAGAAAGGCCCTATTTTTACCAATTTCGTATTGGCAGATGAGATCAATAGAGCTCCTTCAAAAGTACAATCGGCACTTTTGGAAGCTATGCAGGAAAAGCAGGTGACGATAGGTGACAAAACGTATAAATTAGATGAACCATTCTTGGTAATGGCTACCCAGAACCCTATCGAGCAGGAAGGAACATATACGCTGCCAGAAGCACAGCTTGATCGATTTATGATGAAAATCAAGGTTGGGTATCCATCAAAGGAAGAAGAAATAGAAATTTTAAAACAAAACAGTAGCTCATTTAAATCAACGATTGAACCAGTTGTTTACAAAGAAACAATTGTAAAGGCGAAAGAACTGGTCAAACAAATTTATATGGATGAGAAAATTGAACAATACATTGTCAATTTGGTGTTTGCATCACGTTTTCCTTCTGATCATAAAATGGAGCAGTTGAAGTATTTAATTGCTTATGGCGGATCACCTAGAGCTACAATCAATTTGGCTTTAGCATCAAAAGCAAACGCATTTATGCGCGGAAGAGGATACGTCATTCCAGAGGATGTAAGATCAGTTTGTTATGATATCTTGCGCCATAGAATAGGGTTGACTTATGAGGCAGAGGCGGAAAACATAACCCAAGACGATATTATTACAGAAATTCTAAACAACGTAGAAGTACCATAGATAGTAGATGGAAGTAAGCGAACTGATCAAGAAGGTCAAACGACTCGAACTCAAAACAAAAAAACAGAGTTCTGAGCTATTTGCTGGGAACTATGCAAGTACGTTCAAAGGAAGAGGGATGTCTTTTAGTCAAGTACGAAAGTATACTTTTGGGGACGACATCAGATCTATTGATTGGAATGTAACCTCACGAAGCTTGGAACCATATATTAAAGAGTTTGAAGAAGAACGAGAGCTAACCTTTATGATTTTAGTAGACATTTCAAGATCCACCTTTTACGGATCCAAGAATGTTTTGAAAAGAGATGTAATAAATGAGATTGCAGCGACAATTGCCTTTAGTGCTTTGAAAAACAACGATAAGGTTGGAATCATTTTTTTCGGCGATAAGGTTGAAAAATATATTCCTCCCAAAAAAGGAAAAGGCCATGTTTTAAGTATCATTCGAGGGTTGATAGAATCGAATACCAAAAACAGCAAGACGGACATTGCTGAAGCTTTACGCTTTCTGCAAAACACCCTAAAGAAGAAATCAGTCGTATTTCTTTTGTCCGATTTTATTGAAAGTGCTGATTTTGAGAAAGAAGTGAAATTGGCAAGTCTTCGACATCAATTCTACGCTATTCAGCTATTTGACAAATCAGAATATGAGACTCCAAACATAGGAATAGTCCCTATGTATAACCAAGAGTCTTCTAAAATGGAATGGATAGATACAGGGAATCAAGCTTTTAGAGAAGAGCTGACCAAGAGATTTGAATCAAACATGAAGGATACAAAACAGCGATTTGAAAAATTGGGAGATGCATATGTCTCTATTGATATTCACGAACAATACATCCCTAGGCTTTCTAAGATATTCAATTCATAAGCAATAAACGACCTAAGACCTAGTGGTCAATTCAATTGAAATACGTTATGACCACGATTAAATTAAAAATCCAAGATTTAAAAACCTCTCCTTTACTCATAAGAGATTACTTGAAAGGCAAAGACGATCTGTCTTTTCTATTCGAATCCGAAATGAGCGAAGCAGGGCTCCTTCAAAGTCTGGAGTCTAAGATGGAGAATTATTCGCATAGAGAATTATTGTCAAAAGTTATAGCTTTCAACTATCCGTATAAAAACAACATTGAGTTAAAAGAAGCAGAAAACATAGAAGCGCTTAAGAGTGATGGATATGCTATCGCCACGGCGCACCAACCTAATTTGTTTTTAGGGCCCTTTTATACGATAACGAAGGCGATTTCCGCCATTTCAATTTCAAATAGGCTGAACAATATTCAAACGAATAAGCGTATTGTTCCAGTCTTTGTTATTGGAAGTGAAGACCATGATAAAGAAGAAATATTAGAAACAAATCTTTTTGGCAAAAACTATCGTTGGAATACAGCCCAAAGTGGATCTGTGGGCTCAATGATTGTCGATGAGGATCTTGTGTGTGTATTAAATGAGTTTTTGGCTACATTTGGCGATTCAGAAAATGCAAGAAGGCTTAAAAATATCTTTTCTGATGCATACCAAATTGGTCATACCATAACGTTTGCGACCGCATCTATTTTGCGAAGTTTATTTGCGAAACATGGTTTGATCGTGTTGGATATCAATATTCCAGCGGTTAAACAAGAAATGAAGAACATTTTTCTGAAAGATCTCCGAGAAAATGAAGCAAAAAAAGCCACTGAATCGACCATTGCGTATTTATTAAACAGTTATCACGTCCAGGCTAGTCCATTGGATATCAATACTTTTGTTTACGAAAGCGGAGAACGAATAAAAATAAAGAAGGCAAGCAAGCAAGTTCTAGAATTATTAGATGCTGACCCAGTTTGTTTTAGTCCTAGTGTTATCCTTCGCCCACTAATGCAACAACTAGTTTTGCCCTCTATTGCCTACGTTGGCGGAGCTGCGGAAGTATGTTACTGGCTTGAATTGAAAGAATTGTTCAAAGCAAACAAGATTCATTTTCCAACCGTTCTCTTGCGAGACATCTATAGCGTTTTAGATGAAAAATCATGGAAAAGATGGCAATCAGCGGGTTTGGATGCAATTGATTTTATAAAGTCGGAAGAGGAAATTAAAAAAAAGATCGTTGGCATAAACTATGATTTAGAATCTCTTAAATCATCATCGATTCAATCTCTTCAACAAGTATTTGAATCGCTGGGAAATGTCATAATGGGGCTGGATGCCTCTCTTGTTGGTACCGTAAAAAAAGAAGAGAGTAATTCCGTCAAATCGATGCAAACAATTTTTTCCAAATTGACAAAGTCAATGAAATTAAAAGAAGAGGCTAATATTTTAAGTTTATTAAAAATCAAATCAAAGATTTACAATGAAAAAGGCCTTTTGGAACGACAAGAAAATTTCTCGTCTTATTACATAAAATATGGTGATCTTTGGCTTTCAGAAATGATAGAAAAATTGGATCCACTTCAAGGAGAATGGACAATAAATATCAGGTAAATTGGGGGATTAGCTCAGTTGGTAGAGCGCTTGCATGGCATGCAAGAGGTCATCGGTTCGAATCCGTTATCCTCCACCCTTAGTTATCTGCTGTAGTTAGGACTTTCTTTTGTTATTACGACATCGTGTGGATGTGATTCTTTGACACCAGCTGTTGTTATCTGCACAAAATTGGCTTTCTTTAGCTCTTCGATCGTCGGTGCGCCGCAGTATCCCATAGATGCTTTTAGACCACCTACGTATTGATAAACAGCCTCTCTAACGGTTCCTTTATATGCCACTCGACCGACTATCCCTTCTGGTACTAACTTTTTGATATCATCTTCTACATCCTGAAAATAACGATCCTTAGACCCATCAGCCATGGCATCTAATGATCCCATTCCTCTATAAGATTTAAATTTTCGACCATCCATTAAAATGGTATCACCTGGACTTTCTTCTGTTCCGGCAAAGATAGATCCAGCCATAACACAATCCGCCCCGGCAGCAATTGCTTTGGGAATATCTCCAGTATATCGAATACCACCATCAGCAATAAGTGGTATATTGGCGGCTTTGCAAGCTTCCGCTGCAAATAAAATTGCAGATAACTGAGGAATACCAACACCTGCAACAACCCTAGTCGTGCAAATAGAACCTGGACCGACACCCACTTTGACACCATCTACTCCAGCATCTATAAGTGCTTGGGCACCTTCTTTAGTAGCAACGTTGCCAGCTATAAGCTCTATATTTTTATATGTTTGTTTTATTTTGCGAATACTGTCCAAAACGCCTGCGCTATGACCATGTGCAGTATCTAAACATAGCAAATCCACGCCTACTGCCATTAATGCCTCTATTCGCTCATTCATTGTCGAATTGACACCTATGGCTGCGCCAATGAGAAGCCGTCCAATATGATCTTTATTAGAGTTTGGATTATCTTTAATTTTGAGAATATCTTTGTAGGTAATTAATCCTTTGAGAATATTATGTTCATTAGTTACAAGAAGTTTCTCAATTTTAAACTCCCTAAGAATTTCTTCTGCCGAAGGCATATCCGTTCCTTCTTTGGCAGTTATCAGGTTTTTAGAAGTCATGACGAGGCTTATCTTTTTGCTTCGTTCTTTTTCAAATCTTAGATCGCGATTGGTCACAATGCCGACTAATTCTCCTGTTTTTAGAATAATAGGTATACCTCCAATTTTATTGTCCTCCATTATTTTTAGAGCATCTCCAACAGTATTGTCAGGATTCAATGTTATGGGGTCAAAAATCATACCGCTATCCGCTCGTTTTACTTTTCGAACTTCTTCGGCTTGTCTATCAATAGAAAGATTTTTGTGAAGAATCCCTATACCACCTTCTCGAGCGATAGCGATAGCCATAGATGATTCAGTCACCGTATCCATCGCTGCAGATACAAGTGGAATATTTAAAGAAATGTTCCTTGAAATTCTTGTTTTGAGATTGGTATCTCGCGGCAATACATTACTACTTGCGGGAACAAGAAGTACATCATCAAACGTAAGACCTAGGGATAAAATTTTTGGGTGCTGAAAGTGCATATTCGCTTCTTTCGGCACAAAAATAAAGGAAATAAACTAAATCGAACAAATAGAAATCGTTGATTTGTTATTTAGTCTCTTGAAGTGCTTTTTGTTTTAACTCTTCTGCCTTTTTATTTATGGCATCGTTCATCTTGTCCGCTTTGGCTGGTTCGTTTATACTATCATCCTCATCATCTATAAAGCTTTTCTTTTTGATTTCTTTATTAGGCGTTTTTGCGGTGGATATTTTTTTAAGAGCAGCTGTGTCAGACGCTTTTTTTGTTTCTTCAAGTGTTCTTTTAATGATTTCTGCCTTCTTAGCTGCCATGCTAGGGTCTAGTTTTTCCAGAACTTTTTGTGTGGCTGTGTCTTTTATTTTGGATTTTAACTTTCCTTTGGCAAGGTCTTTTTTGGAAGAACTCTTCAAAGCATTACTATCTATTGTTAGTTTGTTGGGGATGGCTTGTGGAGCTGGAGCGGTATCTAAAGGTCTATTTTTTTGGTATTCAATATAAAAACTATCTACTGAGCTGACATCATTTGATTTGAGGTTTTGAAGCATTCTCATTTCCTCTTCGGGAGTTATCAATTTTACTCTGTTCAGTAAACTTTTTGACACTTCTGATTTTGGTGTGAAAATTCTATCCGAAAGAATTTGTTCTCTAGTCCGGTTGTCTGGTAGTTTGCTCGGTGGGTCAGAGGAAACAGATGCATAAAGTTCACCTGCATTTGGATTTTTTTCAAGCTCATTTCTTTCCGCTTCAATTGCCATTTTCTGAGCAGCTAAAATAGCCTCGCGTCTCTTGCGTTTTGACTCTTCTAGTGCTATACTATCCTCTATCATTTTCTTTGGATCAATTGGTTTAATTGCCGCTAAACGTTTTTCTTCAATCTTTTTTGCAAATTCTATTTTTGTTAAGGAATCCTTTGCTTTTCTCTCTGCTTCTAATTTTTGAAGTCGAGCTTCTCTTTCTGCTTTTAGTTCGGCGAGTGCATTTTCTTTTGCTTTTTTATCCAAAACAAGCTTTTGCTTCTCTGCTTCTAATTTTGCTTTTTCTGCTTCCAGTTTAGCTTTGCGGGCCATGGTTTCTGCTTCAATTCGTTTTTCGCGTTCTGCTGGAGTTAGTGCAATGACAGTTGAGGTTTGTTTTGGAGCTATTGCTGGTTTTATAGGTTTTATCCCTGCATCTTCCAATTCGACTTCTCGAGCAATTCTTGCCATCTCTGAGGCCAATGAGCCATCAGATTTAACCAATGCATACGTCTTTGGGTTGGCCTCATTTTTAGGACTCGTGTTCTTAGGCTTGCTTGTCGCAATCTCTACTGGCTTCGAAGCTGCTTCTGTTGGTTTCGGCAATTTTGGAGCTTTAACTTCTCCCTTAGCCAACAGACTATCCTTAATTGTGCCCTTGGCTATCAGTTTTTTACGCTCTTCCTCTTTTCTTTTACGAGCAAGTTCTATTTGTAGACTTGCTTCTTTTCTTTTGATAGAATCGGTAATGTTTCTTTCTTTTATTTTATCGGCAAGTATTTTTTTATTTGCAGATAAAATCGAATCTTTTCTGGATTTTTCACTATTTATTTTACTCAATAAAAGTGCCTTATCCTCTTCTTGTTTTTTCTTAGCGACTAAAGCTTGTTCCTCTTTTATTTTCATGACTGAGTCAATCGCTGATTTTCGTTGTACTTCTCTCATTTTTCTCAATGCGAGCATGGAGTCATTGATTTTTGGCGGAGCAATTGGAATTGTTGGAGTTTTGACAACTGGCTTTTCTGAAGGTTTCTCTTTATTCGTATTTAGAGCATTTATCGCCTTGTCCAATCCTGGATCTGTTGGGGGTGTCATAGCAACATTATCCTCCATTTTGTAATTGTTTTCTCCTATCTTTGGATCAGCAGGTGTTTTGTCTTTTGCGTTGGAATATGAGTTCTGCTTTTTATCTAAAGTAGGATCGTTTGCAATATTTGATTTAGCAACAACTTCCATTGGAGTAGTGTCTTCAGGAACTTTTTGTCCTCCGAAAACTATATTCATATCAAAATAAAACTTATCCAATACGCGTCTCATAGCGACCCACATAGAGGTGTTGGTCCCTGCATAAAAGTCTGAATTAAAGGATTCCTTAAATTCAGAATCACCGTTTGAAAATAGATAATAATCTTGATATGATTTTTTAAACTCTAATGCTGTTCCTTTGTTGACCACTACATTCAGTTTTGTCATGACATAATACCCTTTTGTCGGACTTACAACATAATTGGGATAATGAATTTCGATCTGTGGCTCAACGCTGTAGGCAGCAGATTCTGGAGTGAATTCGACCTGAACATTACTTTTGTTAAGATCTTGATTTATTTTGTTTTTGAAAAGTGTCGCATATGGGTAATTCCAAAAGTCGCGAACAAGTTCAATTTTGATGTCCTCGCCAATTTTTTTATTCCAGTTTGCGAATCGATTGTCCTTTAACTCTGCAATAAATAATTTCTGTCCTGAGTAGTTGGTGAATTTATACTGACTTGGGCTATAGTATACTCGAGTCTCTTGACCACCCTTGATTTCTTTTTTCAGAGGATTTTGTGCTAAAATCGCAAATGGCGAGATTAAGACAAAACATATTATAAACTTACTGAATATTCGAGTCATTTGAATGATTGAAAATGATATAAAGTCTCAAAAATAGGCAAAAACAATGAAACCTTAACAAAATTTGTTGATAACCGGTATAAAAAAGATATTTTGTTAAATTTGAAAGAGATTTGGCTTTGTTTTTTTTCTTTTTATTGTGATATCACATGGATAATCAAAGAGACATTTTTCTTTAATTAATTCGACTACGATTGGAGGCACTTTAGCTTCCCATCCTTGCGTATTATTTTGAATTTCTGCAATTAGATCTGAAGATATGATTTCAAAGTTTTTGGAATTAAACACTTCAATATCAGATATTTGATTGGCATCTAATACGAAGCGAAATAAACCTTGAATGGCTAGAGGCAATTCAATATCAGTAGCCTTCCAGATTTTATTTTTTTCTAAATTGTGATATGGATAGGCATAAATTCGAACATTATGGGCGAATAATTTTCCAAAATTTTGGAGCAATTCACTCGTTGGATTTTTATAATTATTCGGATTTAATATATGAACTAAATTCATCACTCCAAGGGCAATTGAAATACGATTCGGCTTACAAGACTTTAAAAAATCTGTTAACTCATGATGTTCTGCAAAATTTGAAACAATGACCGGAAAACCAAGTTTACAGATGATATCCGTTCGATCAAGAAAGTCTTGAATGTCAATTGGTGATGAATCTGCTAGATTGTTCAATGTCATTTCACAAAGGGTTAAAATCTTTGATAGGTCAATATCAAAATCCTTTGAGAATTGAGACTGAGCACCAGATATCATATCTTGATTTAGATTTGTAAAAGGCTTGAATCGAGCTCTAAGTACACAGATATCCTTTTTATAAATGAGATCTTTTGAATGAACGACCTCACCTGTCGGTAGAAAACATGCAGCCTTGCTGTACCCTTTGGTTACCAAAACAAGTGCAAGTAAACGATTGTCCAGGCCCTCAAAGGCTTCCCCAACCATCGATAAAAGATCTATTTCCAAGCTGTTTTTTGGCAAATTGTCCATCAAACTATCCACGAATTGGTTGGGATCAGCACTATATTGGTAGCAAGCAAAGACTAGGTTGACCCCTAGATCACCCAGGACACTCTGCTGCAATGTCGCGTCAGAATCCAAAAGTCGTACATGAAGAATAACCGTATTGACAGGCCCATTTTCACGAGCTTGAAATCGAACTCCTAGCCATCCATGTCCCTCACTTGTTTTCGTATAATTTATTGTGGTGACCGTATTGGCAAATACGAAATAACGTTTCGTTTCATACTTTTCTCCTTGAAGCCGCTCCATGATAAGAGCCCATTCGTGATCGAGCATTTTTTCAAGTCGTGATTGTGAAACATATCTACCATCTGATTCCTCGCCATAAATAGCATCACTAAATTTCATATCATAGGCACTCATTGCTTTGGCAATTGTGCCAGATGCGCCACCAACTTTGAAAAAATTTCGAGCGACCTCTTGGCCTGCACCTATTTCAGCAAAGGTTCCATAAAAGTTATGGTCCAGATTTATCTTTAAAGCCTTATAATTGATTGTATAAGATTCTCGCATAATTTTCAAAATTAGATATCAAACGATAGCCCTTCCAATGCGAGAGCCGTATTTGAGAATTGCGTACAAGCCTCTTCTAAAATGGGATTGAGATCTTGATATCGAGCTGAAAAATGACCTATAAGGAGTTTTTTGACATTCCCTTTCGTTGCGATTGTTCCTGCATCCTTGCCAGTACTATGTTTGGTAGCATCTGCACGTGCTCTTTCTGACTCTAGGAATGTAGCTTCGTGGTATAGCAGGTCTATATTTTGTATTTTTGGCACAATGGAATCATGGTATGCTGTATCTGAGATATAAGCGTATGATTTTGAATCCAAGACCGGTATAGATATGTCAGACAATGAAATAAATTGATTGTCTACTGAAACAGATTTACCTTCTATCAGCTCCTTGATTGCAAGATGGGAAAGATCATACTGTTCTATTTTGTTTTTATCTATTCGATATGGAGGCATTTTCTTATCAAATCGAAAACCACAAGTGGTAATTTTATGATTTAGTGGAATGGTCGAAACCCGCAAATGATTGTCCTCATAGATTTCGACGGACTCAAGACTCTCAAATTCCTTATAAATAATTTCGAATCTAAGAATTGTTTTTGAGATTTCACATTGAAGTTGGATGATATCTTGCAATCGTTCGGGTGAAACAATTGTGAGCGTTTCCGTTCGTTCCTGCATGCTCATCGTAGTCAGAAGGCCTATTAACCCATAGTAATGATCTCCATGGAGGTGGGAAATAAAAATGGCTTTTATTTTGTTTTTTCTGACGTGAAATGCATTAATCCTGAACAAAGTACCCTCCCCACAATCTATAAGGTAAGGGGTGTCATCGATAGAAAGAACTTGACTAGAAGGATGTCGGTCGTAAATTGGCGTAGCACTACTACTTCCTAAAATCGTTAGTCTCATATTCTAATTACGCCTCCTCTTCATTTCCTGCCAAATCCCTATCTAGTTCTTCCATCACGAGAAGATCACGAGCCTCTTTTTCCGAACCAGCAATCGAGAATACTTTGTCTAGTTTGGCAATTTTGATAAGATTGTATACTTGAGAATTAAGGCCATATAGGACAAGAAATCCTTTATTGTCTTCCGTTGTTCGATCTGCATTGAGAATGGCACCTAATCCACTGGAATCAATAAATTCAACATCTTCTAAATTGAGAAGAATCGAAGAATTCCCTTCAGCACACATAATTGCTATTTCTGATTTTAGATCTGAAGAATTGCTGATGGTAAGGTTTTTTTCTTTGATGGTTACGATCGTGTATCGTTCCAATTTTTCAATAATACTTTTCATGTATAAATAATTTAGTTTTTATAGGTCCAGAGGCTATACTCTACAATACTTTTGATAAAATATTATTTTCCAAAACCAAAATGAATAGAGGCGAAAGCATCAGGGCGAATTAGGTTACGAGTCAGATCATTTTTGATTAAATTGACCTTAAGACCAGTTAAAAAATATGAGTTTTCTCCTATTTCGGACATCCACCCTCCACCGATGTATGCATTGAAATAATTACCTTTAAAAGTCTCAGAGCCTCTGACTGAGCTAGTCAAATGTGACAATTGACCTTCAACCTGTAAAAAATACCCTTCAATGGGATAAACTCTCATAATGGGCCCTAAACTGATGGAATGCAAATTGGCATCTCCAAAAGAACCTTGATACAAATAAGAGGTTGCAAGTCCACCTTCAAAATAATCATTTAGTTTGGATGTGATTTGAGGACTGATACCTAATACGGCTATTTGCGTATTGATCTCTGCATCATAGTCCGACGAGGCTATAAAGCCACCACCAACTCTAAGATTTCGAACAAAATTAGACTGACCTTTGTAGGATTTGGAGTCAGAATTGGATTCTTCTTTTTTGGCCTCAGGCTGATTTATTATTTTTATAGAGTCTCTTGTCGATCTATCTTGAGTTTCAATTTCGGTTGGTTTTGCCGGCTTAGGCTGACTATATTCATCTTGCGAGTAAACACAAAGTGATGTCATCATACAAAAGATGGAAAAAAATGTTTTCATAGAATACCGTGGCTGATTTTGTTTCGACAAATTTAATCAATACAAAAGATATTTGCTCAAAAAAATCATTTATGAAATTTTTAAGTAGAAGTGAACTTCTTTTTGGAAATGAAGGTCTCAAAAAGTTGAATGAATCAAACGTATTGGTGGTTGGGCTCGGAGGCGTGGGAAGCTATGCTGCGGAGGCACTGGCTAGAGCAGGCGTTGGTCGAATGACAATTGTGGATGGTGATGAAGTTGTAGAGAGCAATATTAATCGTCAATTGCAAGCGTTACACTCTACTATTGGTTTCAAAAAGGCGGAGTTGATCGCAGACAGAATTCGAGACATTAGTCCAACAATAGAGCTAACTATTGTTTCAAAATTTCTCAATCCGGAGGATATTGGAGATTTATTGACCAAGGATTATCACTTTGTTTTGGATTGTATCGATTCTATAACACCAAAAACGAATATTATTAAAATTTGCAAGCAACGTCAAATCAAGTTTATTTCTTCTATGGGAGCTGGTGGCAAAACGGATCCAAGTCTTGTACAGATTACGGATATTGAGAAAACGAAGGATTGCTATTTCACACGAGAGATCAGAAAACGGCTACGTCGAGAAAAATATATATATGGCATCAAGGTTGTGTATTCTCCAGAGATAGTATCAAAAGATAAGATGGAAATGACAGACGGAACAAATTACAAACGCTCCTTTTATGGAACTGCTTCTTATATGCCTGCCATTTTTGGTTTGACTATGGCAAGCTATGTCATTCGAAAAATCATAAGCTAAGTCTAATTTTTTTAGGATAGACTCTGTAAATCCACCATTTTCTTATAGTCCTCTGAACTAGAATAAAGCTCTTCGTGTGAACCGGTGGCTATCAGTCGCCCTTGTTTCATTACGAGAATGCAATCTGCATTTCGAACGGTACTAAGTCGATGAGCAATCACAATACTGGTTTTGTTTTGTAAGAGGTTGTCCATTGCTAGCTGGACTTCATGTTCATTTTGACTATCTAGTGCAGAGGTAGCTTCGTCCATAAGAACGATCTCAGGATTGCGGTACGCAACACGCGAAATAGTGAGCCTTTGTTTTTCACCACCACTCAAAAAAGCCCCTCGTTCTCCTATTACCTTTGATCCCAGTTTATGTGCAAAAGATTCTGAGTTGCCGATAACTAAAGCCTGATCTACGTTTATTTTTCTGGCATCAAATGATATGTTTTCAGAAATAGAATAGTTAAACAAGATCGCTTCTTGCGAAACCAAGCCAAATAAATCTCTATAATCTTTTAAGGAATATTGACCTATTAATTCATTATCCAACCTGACCTCACCTTCAGCTTGAACAAATCCGAGAATAATATCGAGCAAGGTGCTTTTGCCAGCTCCTGATTGGCCTACAATGGCATATTTTTTACCTTTGAGAAATTCGTAGTTGAAGTTGCTAATGGCAGCAGCAATAGTATTTGGGTATGTGTATGAAATATTAGATAATGTTAATGATTTTTCAAAACATGAAATTGGCAAACCATTCTTATTTGCTTGCACAGATTCCTCTTGAAAAATTGTTTGTATTCTATCATAGGAGGCCATCCCTTTCTTGATTTCATATACAGCACTTGCAAAAGATTTTGCCGGAGGTATCAATTGAGAAAAAACAACCATAAATGAAATGAAAATTGGAGCAGTCAGGTCGCTTCCATTTAGTACAAGATTCCCTCCAAACCATAACACAATACAGACAACAATTATCGCCAAAAACTCGGTCAATGGTGAAGATAGATCTCGTTTACGATAGATGGAATTGAAGGTGTCGAAATAGGCCTTGTTTTCAATGGAGAATTTATCGTAAATCCAGTCTTGGGAAAAATATGATTGAATGATTTTGATTCCTGAGATCGTTTCATCAAGAATAGCTGTCAATCGACCTAGAACCTCTTTACCTTGGGCGTTTTCTTTTTTCAAACTCTTTCCAATTCGTCCAATAAAAAGGGCCATTACCAAAATCATTGCAAAAACAAAAAGCGTCAACTTTACACTCATAAAAAGCATGGCGCCTAGAAACAAAACAATATTTAATGGGGATTGAATCGAGGTCTCCAATGTATTCATGATACTGTATTCAATCTCGGTAAGGTCAGAGGTGAACTTGGTTATTAAATCTCCTTTGGATTGTTTATGAAAAAAGGAAACGGGGAGATTCAGAAGTTTTTGAAACAATCGATCGCGTAGATCAAAAATCAATCGATTTCGCAGTGGCGAAAGGACATACAATGCTAGATATCGAAACAGATTTTTGAGTAAGAAAACGCATGACACGATGACACAGAAAAAACCCAATGCGGCTACCTTGCCAGCGGTAATTATTTTTATAGAAAGGTAGTAGTAAAAATTTTGAACAAAATAACTAGTCGATATCGTAAAAGCAGGCTTCTCTGAAACCAACGGTGTTTTGTCAAAAAGCAGCTCTAGAAATGGAACCAAGAGCACCAAGCTAACCAATGAAAACACAACTGTCAATACGCTAAAAATAGCAAACAAAAAAACGTATTTTCTATAGGGTAAAACTTGGCGAATAAGAGTTAGGTAGGATTTCAATGGATGTCGTTTTTTTGAATTACATGAAGGTATTCAATCGTTTCATTGGTTGCAAATGTCCGATTGGTGGATTTATCAGCCTTGAATCGTGCATATTTTTGGGTAAATATGCGATAACTGCCATATTTGGACATAATATTTTTGATGGTTTCGGGCGACATCAAGCCCTCATTATTATAACTGAGGAATATATATTTAAAATTGGCTTTTGAGATGAGGTCTTCAAAAGAATTGGAAACGAGATTTTTTTTACAATAGTTCGACTTCCCATATTCTCTCAATCCTGTTTTGCCTTTTGGTAAAAATTCGTCATATCGAGCAATCGTATTCAATAGATGATAATTAGCACCATACTCGCGGGCATTGTATGGTGGATCTAGGTACAGGATATCTCCTTTTATTTTTTCTATCAGGAGATTGGCATTTTCATTATATACAAGGTGCGAAGAACCCGTGTTTTCAAATTCTGCAGGCTTCAGAACAAATTCTTTGCGTGCTGTCGATTTTATTTTTTTCAAATATGCACCATAAACAGAGGCAGTATTCGCAACCTTGTCAGCACTCTCAACAAGCGATGCTAGAAGATGAAAATAAACCGTTGTATCTATTTTTTTTTCCTCGTTCCATACTTCAATTTTCTGACGGATCGCATCTATTTTTTTTCCATTCGATTCTGAAAAATAGCATCTATTTTCAGAACCATTTTCAGAATACTGATTAAAAATGAAGCCTTGAATTGGAGCTAGATTGTTAAGATCGTCAAATAGTTCTTTGCATTCTATGCGCGTATGGTTGCCAATGTAATTCTGAAGTAACACATAGCTGTAATACTCCAAATCATTTGAAATAACCTGATGAACCATGGTTTTGAAGGATCGCCCTACAGCTCCTGTCCCAGCGAATAAGTCACAAAAAACGAAGTTGGAAAGATCGTTCCCAACAACTTTTCGAATAGATTGATCTATGAAATCAGCGAGTCTATATTTCGAACCAATATAATTCAAGGTATGAAATCTAGAGTTCAGTGAAATTAAATGCCTCTTTTGGTGTCGAAGTTTTCAAGAATCTCAGCGAGACGCTTTACAAAACTTCCTCCAAGCATGCCATCAACTACCCGATGATCATAGCTATGGGAAAGATACATCATGCTTTTGATTCCAATAACATCGCCTTCCGGCGTTTCTATTACCACGGGTTTTTTGACAATCGCACCGACTCCCATGATTGCTACTTGAGGCTGATTGATGATTGGTGTTCCGAATAAATTTCCAAAACTCCCTAGATTGGTCATGGTATACGTTCCTCCAGAAATCTCATCTGGCTTCAATTGATTTGCTTTTGCTCGCCTACCGAGATCATTCACTTTTTTGGCTAGACCTAAAAGATTTAGTTGATCTGCATTTTTGATCACAGGTACGATTAGATTTCCATCGGGCAAGGCGGCTGCCATCCCAATATTTATATCTTTTTTAAGTAGAATATTATCACCATCTATAGAGCTATTGATCATTGGAAACTCTGAAATAGTCATCGCAATAGCTTCTATGAGAATAGGCGTAAAAGTCAGGTTTTCGCCGTATTTTTCTTTAAAACTATTCTTCATTTTATTTCTCCATAGGACAATATTGGTCATATCTGCCTCTACAAAGGAGCATACATGAGGAGAGGTCTGAACAGACTTAACCATATGATCCCCAATCAGTTTTCTGGTTCTATCCATTTTTTTCACCTCAATATTCGGACCGAAATTAACTGCTTTTTCAACTTGAGCAGCAGGAGTTGCAGAAGCAGAAATAATTGCCTCTGGTGTAGATGTTTTAATTGCTGTCGAGACCGGCGGCAATCCTCTGGTTTTAAGATACGCGACGACATCATCCTTGGTCAGTCGTCCAGCTTGCCCAGTACCTTGAATAGTAGCTAATTCATTTTTTGAAATTCCCTCCTCCTTGGCTATATTGAGAACAAGAGGGGAATAAAAACGATCACCATTCAGGAATATTGGATCAGAAGTGACCTTGTAACTGATTGTCGCTTCAATCTTTTCCATTTCATTTTCTACAATTTTTTCAATTTCTGGCTCCTTTTTTGTTGTTTCTTCTTTAGGGGTTACAGCCTCATTCTCATCTCCTCCTGTGGATATAATTGCAAATGCGGTACCTACAGGAACGACATCATTATCGTTGAATAATTTTTTATAAAGTGTTCCCGACGTTGTGCTTGGAACTTCGCTATTTACCTTGTCAGTAGCTACTTCCACCAGATTTTCATCTATAGCTATAGGTTCACCAACGTTTTTAGACCAGGAAATCAAAGTTGCTTCAATAATACCTTCTCCCATTGCTGGAAGCAAAACCTCTACTAATGCCATCGTATAAATATTGTAAAAGGCAAAGTTACGCAAAATGAATAATCTGCTAGGAATCAATTTGCCTAGAAAATGATAAAAAAAGCCGTCCCTTTTGA
>CANHJR010000002.1 GCA_947461165.1 Saprospirales bacterium
AATAAGAAATAAAATTGAGTATAGCGTTTTCTTCATTTGTCAATACGTTTTAATTTCAAGTGCAAATTTCGTTTATAAAATCCTACAAATCTATAAGAATTGTTTAAATTAGGTAAAAAAAAAGTGCGATTTTATAGTTTAGAGATGTTTTTTGATTTTAGTTGCCATTTGCTGAGCTAGTTTGAGCCTACTTTCGACGGTCCACCCTGCAATATGGGGGGTCAAAAATAGTCGATTCTGATTTGAAAACTTCAAAATTTCATCCGTCAGGCTAAATGGTTCATCCTCAAAGACATCGAGCATTGCTGTTCGAATTTTTGAAGATTGCAAATGGTCTAAAATTGGTTGCCAAGGGGCGACCTTACCTCTAGAACAGTTGACAAAATCGATCTGATTCTGAAAGGAATTAAAGAAATTATGCGATGCAAAACCGATCGTAGAACTAGTAAGTGGGACGTGTAATGATACAATATCAGCCTTGAGGTAAATCTCTTCCATACTTGCTATAGATATATTTGGCAAGTTTGTTTGGATGGGGAGAATATCATTTGCCAAAACGTGAACATCAAAGCCTGCGAGCAGTTCTGCCAGCCTTTGGCCATTATGACCGAAACCAATAATGGCAAGCGTTTTGCCATTGAGTTCTCTGCCACGATTTTCTTCACGAGACCATTCCCCATTCAGAATGGATAGATGGGCTTTTGAAACATTGTTATATGTCGACAAAATAAATCCGAGTACATGCTCTGCCACAGCGTTTGCGTTGCCTTCTGGTGTGGTGATGGTAATGATTCCTGAATCACGGCATGCCTCTTCATCAAATATGTCTCTTCCTGAGCCAATTCGACCTATTATTTTTAGTGATTTGGCTTTGGATAACAAGTTTTGATCGATTTTTATCTTGCTATTGACGATGAGGATCTCGAAATCCTTGACAATCTCACAGACACCTTGATAGTCTATTTTTGGTAGAATGGTAACCGCTAGACCCAGCCTCTTCAGTTCATCTTCTAAAATAGGATGAAAGTCCTCCGTTATAAGTACCCTCATAACTTAACAAATTTAGATAATTCACAAAAGTCATCGATGCTCAATTGTTCTGGGCGCAAATTTTTAACCCTCAAAAACAATGTCTCATCCGTCCATTGCATCGATTTGAGTGAGTTGGAAAGCATTTTTCTCCTCAGATTAAAGGCCATTTTCACCAAATGCTTCAATTTGCGAAAATCTGCTTTTGGAGTTTCTAATCGATGCATTTTGATAACACCAGAAACTACCTTTGGGGGTGGATCAAAAGCAGTCGCAGGTATGTCAAATAAGTAGTTGACCTCATACAAGGCTTGCGTCAGGATGCTCAAAATTCCATAGTCTTTTGATCCATGAACAGCAGATAATCTCTTGGCAACTTCCTTTTGAAACATTCCTACGCTATTGATGACATAATCAGGATTCTCAATAATCCAAAACATAATCAAATTAGAGATATTATAAGGATAATTACCTACAACCGTATTGTCTTTTTGGCCCCATTTTTCCCAATCAAACGCTAAAACATCTTGATGAAAAATATGTCCCTTCAACTTTGGGAATTTTTCGGAGAGCTCTGTCACGAAACGATCATCTTTTTCAATCACCGAATAACTCTTACACTCGATATCTATTATTTGATCTGTCAGTGCACCCATTCCTGGACCAATTTCTATTAGGTTTGAAATCGGCCGAAGATCAAAGATAGCCTGTCCTATTTGATTAAGAACATTTTGATCAATTAGAAAATGTTGACCTAGGGATTTTTTGAGATTGAACGACAATTTTATTGATTTAAAAAACGAAGATAATTCTTATAATTGGTTTAGCAGAATACGGTCATTATATATTGTTATAGCCTCAAACTTAATTATCGTCATCCGCTCTTTTTATTTACCTTTGCAAAATTAGAAATAACACATAAGTCCAGCCAATAATTGTTCAATAACATGTTAGAAAACAAACCAATATCACTAAGCATAAGCAACAAACCAACCTGTGCCTCAAAGGTCATCCTTATAGAAAAAAAATCTGCAACCACTGACATGGGCTTCAACCCTTGGGAGGTCGCTGACTTGAATAAAAGCGCTGAGAATGGCAGCTTTATTTCCGTATTTAGAGAAGAAGGAGATACCAAAATTGTGTCCCAAATAGATAAATTGGGCTCTAAGGATAACTTTAAATCCAAAGAGGAAGTTAGAAAAGCGGGTGCTCAAATTCTTTCTGAAATCAAAAAGCTTCAGATTGAATCCATTTGCTTGACTAGCGCTCTTTCGTCTGACGCATATCTGATTCAACTTGCTGAAGGTCTTCTTTTAGCCAATTATCAATTCTTGACATATAAGTCTGAAAAGAAAACAAATAGTCTGGCTAAGATTAATATTGTTAGCTCTACCATTACTTCCAAAGAGATTGAGGAATTAAATGAAGTAGTAACTGCCACTTATTTTGCAAGAACATTTGTAAACGAGCCTGTAATAACGCTTACTGCAAAAAGATTTAGCGAAGAAATTGCCAAATTAGGAAAATTAGCAAATTTTGATGTCAAAGTCCTGAACAAGGAAGAAATCATAAAGGAGAAGATGGCTGGATTATTAGCAGTAAATTCTGGCAGTCAAGATCCGCCAACATTTACCATCATGGAGTATAAACCAAAAGGTGCAAAGAACACACAACCATATGTGCTCGTAGGAAAAGGCGTCGTATATGATACTGGAGGTCTTTCACTCAAGCCCACCGCCGGAAGTATGGATACCATGAAATCTGACATGGCAGGGGCCGCTGCTGTGGCAGGAGCGATTTATGCCATCGCCAAAAACGAGTTGCCAATTCATGTCATTGGACTGATACCTGCTACAGATAATCGTCCAGGAGAAATGGCAGTAACGCCAGGTGATGTGATCACTTATGCCAATGGTAAAACAGCCGAAATTTTAAATACAGACGCGGAGGGAAGACTCATTCTAGCCGATGCTCTGAGCTATGCCAGTCAATACAAACCAGCGTTGGTTATGGATTTCGCAACACTAACCGGAGCTCAGGTAATGGCCATGGGCATTTATGGTGCTGCGATCATGGGTACAGCATCTGAAGAGGAAATGACTAATCTCAAAAAAGTAGGTTTCGAAGCATTTGAACGTGTTCATGAGATGCCATTTTGGGAAGAATATGGCGAACTTATAAAATCTGATATTGCTGACATCAAAAACATAGGTGGTCGAGAAGGTGGTTGCATTACTGCTGGTAAATTCTTGGAGCATTTTGTCGATTACCCTTGGATACATATGGATATTGCTGGGCCATCCTTCTATACATCCAATGATGGTTATCGTCTCAAAGGTGGAACAGGATTTGGTGTTCGACTAATTTATGATTTTCTTAAGTCAAAAATCTAATACTATTTTGGAAGAAAAAAGAAAACCAATCGTAGGTATCACTTTAGGTGATATCAATGGAATAGGTCCACAAATAGTATTGAAGGCCTTAGAGGAAGAACGCATGCATCGCTCTTGTCAATTCGTCGTTTTTGGAACGGAATCAGCGATTCAATTTTATAAAAAAAGAAACCCGGAACTAAAGCTCCAGTTTCACATCATCCAAAAACAAGATGAATTCAAGTTACATTCCAAGCTACCGACGCTTTTAGAGTGTAGTGAAAAACCTGTAGAAGTCCAAATGGGTGAATCCAATGACTCAAGTGGCTCATTGAGTTTGCGATTTATAAATGATGCTTTGTTTTATTTACAGCAGAAGAAAATTGATATTTTGGTTACTGCACCAATCAACAAAGCCTTTATAAAAACAAATCCACCATTCAGTGGACACACCGAATACCTCGCGCAAAAGGCTAATATCAAAGACAATTTGATGATTATGACTTCTGATACGATTCGAGTTGCGTTAGCCACTCAACATGTTCCATTACAGGAAGTTGCAAGCAAATTGACGGTTCAAAACTTGGTGAATACGATAGGACTTTTTGACAAATCCTTAACTTTTGACTTTGGCTGTCAACGCCCCAAAATTGCTGTTCTTGCTCTAAACCCGCATGGAGGCGAAAACGGAAAAATCGGACGAGAGGAAATAGATATTATAGCTCCAGCAATACAGCAAGCGCAGAAAAATAAAATTATCGTTCAAGGGCCATTCTCCTCAGATAGTTTTTTTAGTAGTGGTAAATATGCCGCATTTGATGGAATTTTAGCAATGTACCATGACCAAGGATTGATTCCTTTCAAATACATAGCCGGATATGAAGGCGTGAATTTCACCGCCAATCTTCCTTATGTTAGAACATCCCCAGATCATGGTGTCGCACTTGATATCGTAGAATCCGGTTCTGCCAACCATAACTCCATGATTCACGCAATTTGGACTGCCCTAGATATTTATCAGAGCAGGAATATTCAAGAGTCCATTCGTTCCAATAAGTTAAAAATGGTCAGTGTAAAAGATTTATAATCACCTAAGATGTCCAACTAAAAAAATGCCAATCGATCTGATTGGCATTTTTTTATTCCTTTACTTAAAATGATCAAAATAAATTCTATCTTATCAGGCTGAGTGTTCCACTATGCTTTTCCTTTCTCTGATTGGTATAAGTAATTTCAGTAAGGTAGGTGTATATACCAAAAGGTGCTTGCTGTCCTTTGAATGTTCCGTCCCATCCCTCAATGTTTGCATTATCGGCGCTGAAAACCTTCTCGCCCCAGCGATTGAATATCGAAAGTTTAGCATGTAGGATATTCTTGCCGTAGATTTTGAACACTTTATTTTCTGGATCCATAGCCGCAGGCGCCAAAACATTTGGTATATATAACTTCGATTTATCTTTTACAATGACATACACGGTATCATAAACGTGGCAGTCGTCTGTGAATTGAACATCAATAACATACTGCTGATCTATGTATGGCGCAGCAATTGGTTTATCACAATCTACACAACTCAATCCTCTTGACTCTGACCAGATTCTACTCAATATCTGAGAAGAATCCCCAACTAGGACACGATAGCCAAGTTCTACTTGACCGCCAAGATCAATCGTTGTCTTCTTTGGAATTGCTACAATTTTAAAGGGCGATGGTCCTTTAATAATGGTATCGACATACGTCCTGCAGCCGCTAAGATCTTTGATTATGACATAATATCTTCCTGCTAACAAGAAATTGAATTTATTCATAGCACTAAACGTTCTACCAGAATCACGACTATAAATAATTCTGCCAGAACCGCCAGAGGCAATAACCTCTAATTCACCACTACCAATGTTTATGCAGTTGGTATTCTTAACCATGACATTGTCTACTTTCAATTTTGGTGGATCAATTAAAGGAAATACAAACGTATCAATACAACTGTTCGCATCTGTCACCGTCAATTTATAATTTCCTTGAGGCAATTTAGTCAAGCTGTCCTTTGTTGAATTGTTTTGCCATTGATACCGATATGGAGGTGTTGCTTGATTTGCTACAACGGAGATTTTACCTAAGCTTTCTCCATTACAATTATTATTTGTGATTTTGCTTGCCAGTGCAAGCTCTGAAGGTTGACTCAGATTATAATTATAGGTTGCTAAACACCCATTGCCATCAATGACATCAACTCGATGAGCTCCAGCTAATAGATTTGTAGCCCTAAAAGTAGATCTGCCGCTAGGGAACCATTGAACGCCATAAGGTCCAGTGCCTCCACTCAAGGAAACTTCTAGCACTCCAGTTGGTTCATTATTACATTTAAGGTTAATTTGATCAATTAGATTGGACACTATAGGCAGTGGTTGTCCAAGGCTGAAAGTATCGGTGAATAAACAACCATCATTGTCTTCTACGGTATACGAATTAGGCCCTGCAGGCAATCCCCCAATAGTAATGCCTGCAGAATATGGTGTTGAAAGTGTCTTATACTTATACGGTGTAGCTCCACTAACGGCATTGACCACAATTTGTCCTGAATTATTGTTATTACATTTTAAATCCGTTTTGACTATCGTTGCAGCCAATAGATTTGGCCTTTCCGTAATTACAATTGAGGCTGTATCGAAGCAATTAAACAAATCACTTACGGTTACTTTATACAAACCAGGACTAAGTCCAGAGATATTTGCTGTTGTTCCACTATTGCTCCATACATATTTAAATCCTGGCCCTGGATTTCCAAAATTAACGGTAGAAGTTATGGTTCCATTTGATTTGAGGCAGAATGATTGTGTTGCCGCTAAGGTAATGTCAGGCACAGTAGTAGTGGAAATACTTACACCGCGCACAATTGTACAGCCTCTTGCATCATTTATGGTTACTACATAATTTCCAGAAGCCACATTGAAGATCGTATCATTCGTAGATCCATTGCTCCAATTGTATAAAATCGGATCAACACCTCTCGGCAATGACGCACTTATCATTCCATTATTGTATCCACAAGTTGAATTTATGGAATCTATTTCCACGTCCGGTGTTGCTCCGTTGTCAACTGTAATTCTGGCAGTATCTCTGCAACCAATGCTATCTGTTATTGTTAGAAAATAGAAGCCTTTAGCTAGACCCCAAATAGAATCAACTGTCTGTCCTGTATTCCATTGGTAAGTGAACGGTTTGGTTCCTGTTCCTGCTAACACGCCTGCTTTGATGTTACCATTACTTTTATTGCAAACTGCATCCAGTGTTTTAGCAGTTATTTTTGGTTTCGTTTGGTCTCCAATGGTTATATTATTTATGACGGTACATCTGCCGTTGTCAGAAATGGTAAGTGTATAGTTGCCTGCAACCTTACTAGAAATATTTGCGCTTGTTTCGCCAGAACTCCAAGCATATGTGTAGGATGGAACGCCTCCGGATGTAGATGAGCTTATCGCTCCATCATTTCCACCACATTTAGACTTTGTTACCGTATAAGTGGCTGAAATTGTGGGGATTCGAGGGATGTAAATGCTCATACTATCCTTACATCCGAGATTATCTGTGACAACAACTGAGTAGGCTCCAGAATCAAGCCCTCCAATTGCATTTGTCGATCCTAAATTACTCCAAAGATAAAAAAATGGAGACGTACCTAACGATACTGCTGCAGTAGCAATGGCATTATTTATAGCACACGTCGCATCCTGTTTAGAAAGGCTTAAGGCAGGTTTTGTGGTATTCGTAATGTTCGCCGTAGCAATTTTGGTACAGAAGTTATCAGAAACAGTCACAGATATAGCTCCTGCATTTAAGTTGATTACACTATCTATTGTAGCTCCATTGCTCCAGGCATAAACAGGCGTTCCTGCAGTATTGACTGGTGTTGCTTTTACTTTTCCATTTGCTATGGCACATTTTGCTTGGACAATGTCTAAAGTTATAGAATCAACTCCTTGAGAGACGATAGAGGTTAATGAGCTGACACTACATCCTGTTTGATCTATAACATTTAAGGTATAAGATCCAGCTAGTATGTTTGATGCAATGTTAGATGAACTCACATTTGGAATCCACGTATAGGTCAACGCACCTGTTGAATTCCCAACGCTTGCTGTAATGTTTCCGTTTGCTGCTTTACATTTACTATTTGTTTTGGTGAAAGAAATGGTAGGCAATCCCTTTTGGGTTATGGTGACCGAATCGGATTTCTGACACCCTTTGATATCTGTTACCGTGAAATAATATTTCGTTGCACCAAGACCAAACACAGAGTCCGTATTTGATAAAGTATGCCCCCAAGTGTAGGTGTATGGCTTCGTTCCTCCGTTTGCATTTATTTTTATAAATCCATTGGAGACATTACAATTAGCCATTTTCGAGTTATTAGCAATAGTTAATGGATAAACCGTATCCATAACAATTGAATCTATTTTCTGACAAGTTCTGCTATCTATGACTTTGAAAATAAATTTACCTCCATTCAAAGTAGAAATGCTCGTTGTGCCTGGTACACCATTCCAAAAATATTGTAAAGGTGTTCGTGTACTGGTCACAAATGCTGTAACACTTCCATTGTTTAAGCCACAACTAGGGTCCGTTTTATTTAGTGCAACCACAGGGCCAGCGGTGTCATTGACCGTTACAACCTTTGTTACCAAACAACTCAGTGCATCTGTTATGGATAAGGTATAGGTACCCCCTCCTAATCCAGACACATCTTTATTTGTGCCTAAGCTTGAACTCCAATTGTAGGTATATGGAGGAACGCCACTTGAAACCGTTGTGCTAATTTGACCTTGCTTGTAGGTACAATTATCGTGAACGACATTCTGTGTTGCTTGATGTATTGGCACTCTGGTCACAAATAATGTGTCTTTTTTGACACAAGAGTTTGCATCTGTGACTGAGAAAATAAACCGTCCAGTGTCTATTGATGATAGATTCAAACTTACAATACTTCCATTCCAGTTATATGAGTATGGAGACGTACCAGTTGTAATAATAGCATTGACCGATCCATTGTTGAAATTACAATTCGAATTGGATTTAGAAACGGTTGTTGTCAAGGCAGGCTGAGAAGTCAAGACTGTAGAATCAACAGCCTTACATCCATATAAATCTGTTACAGTAACAATGTGCTTGCCTGCCGATAAATTGGTGGCCGTAGCAGAAGTTTGTCCATTGGACCAGCTATATGAGAAAGGAGCTGACCCTAATGCAATATTGGTAGCAACCGACCCATTTGATGGTCCGCAAAGTGAGTTATTGGAGATTAAGGACACCTGTGGAGTGGTTCTAAACAGAATGGTATACATGAAGTTACTGGTACAAGCTCGGCTATCTGTTACTGTAAGAGTGTAGGTGCCGGCAAATAAATTTACAATAGAATCTGCTGTTGCAAAGTTATTCCAGACGTAGGTATGCGGCGGAGCACCAGATGTGGGCGAAACTCTAATTTTCCCAACACCATTTGTACAGTTTGAATGGGTTACAAGCGAATTTATAGAAGGTGCAGCACTATCTTTTATGTAAACGGTATCCGTTCTTGTGCAGCCGTAGATGTCGCGATAGGTAAATAAATAAATTCCAGAATCAGCAGCAGATAATGTGTCTGTGACAGATCTTACAACCGACGACCCCAATTTTTTCCATGATCTGGTATCGATACCATAAAGGGAAATGACACTTGCTGTTATCTGCCCATCTGCGCGTCCACAGTTAGATCGCTTGATTTGATAAGTAGAGGTAGGTGCGGCAGAATACGTTAGGGAATCTTTGAGATTATAGACGCAATTACTGCTATCTGTCAATGTAAGGGTATAGGTACCTGGTGCTAACCCCGCAATACTGTCCAAGTTTGTTTTTCCATTGGACCAAACGGCCGTGCTTGGTGGGAAAGAAGATTGTATCAGAAGATAGCCTGTATTGGCGCCACAAGCAGGCAAATGCTTATACAATGTAGCATTCAACATTGGTTTAAAAGGAACAATTATTTCAAGATTTGCTGTGCATTTTTGCGAATCAACTACTGTAACAAAAACATTTGGAGCAAGTAATGATGTCCCTTGCAATTTTTTATTGGCATAGGTTGAGTCCAATACTGAGTTCCAATATATCTTCAATGGAGAAATGGCACTATCAATAGTAATATAGGCATGGCCATTATTGGAATCACAAATTTCAGGCTTGACAGAATCAAGCGTAATTCTTGGAGTATGGGTATATGATATGTACAAACTAGTATCGAATATGCATTTATTCGAATCGATCACACGAAGCTGAGCTTGCCCCAGATTTAATGAATCTTTTACTCTCCATGTATCCTTAGCATTCCAAATATATTTATAAGGTGCAGTTCCTAGATATGCGGTAGGCCAGACTTTGCCTGTTGCAGAGTCGCACCTCGTTTTGCGAATACTATCGAAACCAACAGTTAGATTCGTTGCATTTCTAATTTCTCTTGTCGAGAAAAAATTACATCCAGTTGAGTCGGTTACCGTTACTGAATATGTGCCGTGTTTTAAAGAATCAGCGACTTGTGTTTTATCGCCATTCGACCATAAATAAGTATATGGAGGGAATCCTTTTGAAACGTAGATTGTCATTTTACCATTTGAGTCAGCGCAACTCGGCCTCACTACTATCAAGGAGTCGAGCTGCATTCTACCTGGATGAGTCAACTTAAATGTATCCTTTACTATACATCCAATGATATCCGTAATTGTCAAGTAGTATGTGCCGGTATCAATACCCATTAGTGATGAATCATTGGGAGCATTTAATACGCTCCAACTGAAATTATACGGGGAATTGCCAACTATATTTGTCAATTTAATTCCCCCCATATTAAACCCACACGTTGGTTGGATAATGGTATCTTTGTACTTAGGTGATGGGAATCTAAGAATGGTATAACTTCGAACACCGGTGCACCCTTTAGAATCAGTCACCGTCAACGTGTATGTTCCTACTGCACGATTTAACAAATTCTTGGTCGTTTGTCCACTACTCCATAAGTAAGAATATGGACCTACTCCTGACGATAAAACGGGCTTTATACTGCCTAATGTATCTAAGCACAGTGCATTCACAACAGTATCCAAGCCTAGCACTGGTCTCGTTGAAGCATTGACGGTAAATGATTTGGTTTTGTTGCATCCATTTGAATCAATCATGTACAATGAATAAGTTCCTGGTGCAAGATTGGTTCTAGAACTCGAAGTAATCCCATCTGCCCACAAAAATGTAATCGGCGCAACGCCTGTAATGTTTGAAATAGTTATAGATCCAGTATTGAATCCACATGTTGTATGAATGGTCGTATCGCTATAATTGGCACCAGGAGAAGGTGGAATCACTTCTGTCTTCACTCTTTGACAACCAAAACTATCGGTAATAGTCAATGTGTATGTTCCCGATGAAATGCCCGAAATAAATGTGCCAGTTCCTCCAGTACTCCAACTATAAATTATCGGAGAAACACCGCCAACCAAACTTGAAGCAATTGACCCATTAGATTGACCACACGTAGAATTTGTTCTACTAAGGGTCAGGGTCGGATTCGAATTCATGGCAATAGTTATCGTATTAGATGTGGTGCATCCATTGCCGTCGGTTATAGTAACTCCATAAATACCTGGCAATAAACTAGCTCGATCTTTTGCTGTAATTCCGTCATTCCACAAATAGGTATATGGCGCTGATCCTCCGCTTGGAGTATTTGTAATCGTTCCATTTGCATTGCCACACGAAGCATTGACTCTTGTCAAAATTGTATTCAATGCGGGTGTACTTGTAATAATCACCGAATCAACTCGAACACAACCTTTATTGTCTGTAACAGAAACAAAATACTTTCCAGCACCTAATCCACCCACGCTATGTGTGGTGTTATTTGTTGGTCCAAAGGTAACACCATTACTCCAAGCATAAATATATGGAGGTGTGCTAGGTGTGGTTAACGTAACAGTGCCGCTTCCAATATTAGAGCCACAATTGGCATTTGTACTCGATTTTGATAGAATTGGGGCTGGAAAATTCAAAATATTGATGCTATCTATCTTCACACAATTCCTAAAATCGGTTAGTGTAAGCTTATAAGTGCCTGCCGTAAGACCAGTAATTGATGCGGTAGATCCTCCTGTACCCCATGCATAGATATATGGTGCCGTTCCATTTATAGGGCTACTGGAAATACTACCATTTGGTAGGCTACATGATTGATCAACTTTTGTAAATGCAATGCCAAGAGGTAGGCTTGAAGCAATGTTAAATGCATATTGTGTGAAACAGCCATTGATATCGGTAATTACAAGCGTATGAACTCCAGACGGCCTATTGGCAATAAAGGTATCGGTTGAAATCACTGTAGATCCCGATCTCCATTGATAGGTGAAGGGACCGTTTCCAGATTTCGAAGTCAACATAGCTGAGCCATTATTTAGAGCACAACTTGTATTTGTAACACTAAATGTAGCTGCGGGAGGTGTAGAGCCACTGGATATAGTTAGCGTTGTGTCAAATCTGCAGTTAGACCCATTTCTAATAGCTACATTATATGTCGCTGCCGTTAGCGTATTAAATATACCAGAAGGACTAAAAGTAGCTCCTCCATTAATACTAAACTGGTACACAGGGAATGTATTCTTGGTATACAATCTTATGACACCATTGCTTTGACCACAAGTGGCGTTCATTGATCGAATGGAGTCTATTTCCGACCGAATATTTGAAACGGACACTGTCGCTATGGAACTATCGCGACACCCAATGCTCGTTGAAACTACGAGCTTGTATAATTGATTAGAGGTAGGTTTTGCAAAAGGGTTTGCTATATTGCTTGCAGTCAATCCAACCGAAGGAGTCCAGGTGTAAATCAAAGGTCCAAAAGAAGGTGAAACAGTAGGGTTCATAGCCACCGAGTCGCCTAAACATACCACTTTATTGAAAAGGGTTACCACTGGTTTTGGATGGATATTGATAGATACGACAGAATCAACTGAAGGACAACCTACAGCTGAAATGTTATAGTTTATGTTTTGAGTGGAAAAGACATTACCATTGTTGACTGTGTAGTTTGGATTATTGCAACTAGTACAAGATAGACCAGTAGAAGGTGTCCATAATCTTGTAAATAAAGGGTCTGTATTGGTACTATACAATGATATAACCCTGTTATTACAAACGGTGGTATCATTGGTTGCATTGAATACAGTAATTCCGTTTGCAAAATCTTTTACTTCAAAACTAACACTGTCTAAAAAAGATATAGAAGGCGCCGAGAATCGAACGATTAAGTTTCGAACGCCCTGAGGTAGATTGTTTTGAATTGCAGAAATATTATAGTCAAAAATTGTACTGCCAATAGGAAAAGAAAAGCTGGACGCACCACTAAAATTTCCTGCTGGGGTATTGCCAGAAAACGTCACATTAACACCAAGTGTGCTCGAGGAGGAGGATCTAGTCAAGGTAACTGACCCCGCATTGCACCCTTCGATGAGATAAGATGGGTTTGTAGTTATACCCGAGGTTGATTTTCGACCAGTAATTTGAAGAAGCGGTGATGAAGTAAAGCTTGATTTTTTGAGAAAAATGCCAGAATCAAATAAGCCATCTTTGATATCTGCTATAGCAACTTTCATCGTATGAGCTTGGTTTGGAGTTGTTGGAATCCTAGCCAACAAATTTTTTGTCATACCATCATATACCACATGATTGGCAACTTGATTGTCCACATAAAAAGCGGTAAAAGGGGATCCCGTGCCTAAAGATGAGCAAATAGCTATGCTACCTGCTCCAGCAGGAGTTCCATTGTTTACAGAATTGATTCCTATATTGATATTCGTTCCAGGCACCTTGGAATAATTGGTATATACAGAGCTACTGGGCGGGGCAACAAATATTCCAAATGCATCATTGAAAGATGTACAGTTGAAATCTGGATACTCTTCAGAAGCAAAGGTGTAATTCAAAAAAGCGCTGTCACCTTGAGGCACAAAAGTAAACTGCAAGAAGCATAAATCTCGCTGGACAGCAGTGACTCCAGCGATTTGTGTAATTTGAGCATCCGTTGTCGTGTTTGCCCAATTGGTTGAAGCATCTAAGAAACGATCTGCATTGGTACCGTTAGAAGGTGTAGCCGTCAGAACTCTTCCTGTGCACAAGACGATACCACTATCAATGGCCAGACTCAAGTTTGGAGATGGGTTGACATTTACAAAAAGACCATTTGCAAGAGAATTACAATTCAAGGTAGCGCCAGAAACAGTTATTCCATTTCCTACCAAATAATTTGCAAGCGTTGTGGCTGTTTGGTTATTAAAAATAGATATAGATTGGGCATCAAGCGTTGTTATTGATGTCGCCAATACAATTAAAAGAAGCCTTTTAAGAATGAATCCAATCATGTTCCCCATAATACTTTAGTGGCAAATATAATCTAAAAAACTGATTAATAAGTGTTTTTTATGGACTAAAAAACTGAAAAAATTAACCTTTCGACTTCTGATTAATAATTTCAGAAATAATTAATGTAAAATTATTGATGGATTCTACGAAGGAATTTTCAGCAGATTTTAAAACTCCAAAGTACCGAACTTTAAATTTCAAATCCTGCGTGTCAAAATATTCTTGATAGATTTGAGACAAATCTCGTTTGGTTTTTCGATCAGGCACCCACTCAAAATTAGATAGACTAATTTCATATTCCCCTTTCCGAAACTCTATCCTGATAGCACTTGTTATCAATCCTTCATTGATGATTTCATGATCTTGTACATTCTCGAGCTTAAATGATTTGCAGGGATATAAAATAAAAAATTCCATGCCTTGTCCTGCACTATCGATTAGGTGGTAATAGCTTTGATCTAGTGTCTTGAGTGCCTCCTCAGCAAATATCTGTTTCAATTTGGAAGCATCAAACTTGGACTCGACAAAAACCGTGGAAATTGCAACCCTCCTGAGGGAGTCAACCGGCAAATCCACCTCTTGATCGACTGGAATCAATGTCTTTCCTTGGCCAACCATTTCTGAAAGTAGTAGGATGAAAGCAATAATTAAAGCTGGCTTCAAACTATTGATTTTCTTTGTTGATTTGATGGCTAGTTTTTCCAAATCGACGTTCCCGATTTTGAAAATCAGTTACACATTCCATGAGATGCTCTTTCCGAAAATCTGGCCAAAATATTGGCAAAAAAAACAGTTCTGCATATGCTAATTGCCAAAGAAGAAAATTGCTCAGGCGCATTTCGTTTGATGTCCTAATCAAAATTTCAGGATCCGGTATTCCCTTGGTGAAAAGATAACTTGAGAAGACATCCTCATCAATATCGCTCGGCAGCAATTTTCCACTCAACGTGTCTTCTACAAGCATTTTTGTTGCTTGTATTATTTCATGCTTGCTTCCATAGTTCAACGCTAGATTCAGCTGCAGACTAGCGCAATTTGAAGTTCTAGCTTTGGCTTCCACCAATGCTGTTTTTGATGCTTCTGGCAACATAGAAATATCTCCAATGGTCTCTAGCCGAATATCATTTTCAATCAATGCTGGCACCTCACTATGAATCGCATCAACTAGCAATCCCATCAAAAATGCCACTTCATCCTTTGGTCTATTCCAATTCTCTGTAGAAAATGCATAAAGTGTCAAAAATTTCACACCAAGTTCTCGACAGCCTTTGATTGCTTCTCGGACAGACTCAACCCCATTTTGGTGCCCAAAAGTTCTATCCAATCCTCGAGACTCTGCCCAGCGTCCATTGCCATCCATTATAATGGCGATATGGCTAGGGATTTTATGACTTGTTTCGCTTTTGCTTGACATTGATTGTGTTTTGATCGTATTTCGACTAGCAAAATTAAACCAATGATATAAAAAGATATAAAATAAATATACCTTATATGAAAACTCATATATTTGTATATTAACTAATAGTCATTTATTCTAGAGAGAAAACCTAAGAGTTCATTACTAAACTTCAATCTTGTTGAAATTTATATTCAAAACAGAAATGACCTCTAAAAAAGTAAACTAATGAAAAAAATAAAAACTTGGGGATTATCAGCGTGCCTAATTATTGGGTCTTTTGCCTTCATTTCAGCATCTGATGTTGACTTCTTTGAAATTTCAAAGAATATTGATATTTTCGTATCCCTATTCAAAGAGTTAAACATTCATTACGTCGATAAAATCGATCCAAGCACGGTTATTCGAAAAGGAATTGATGCCATGCTTGACGAATTGGACCCATACACTGAATTCTACTCTGAGGCAGAAACGGAAGATTTCAGAATTCAAACAACAGGCAAATATGGTGGAATCGGAAGTTTGATTTCAGAAAGAGAGAATTATGTAATCATCGAAGAGCCTTATGAAGGAATGCCAGCAGCTGAAGCGGGCTTGATGTCTGGAGATAAAATTCTAGAGATAGATGGTAAATCTATGAAGGGAAAGAAGTCAGAAGATGTTAGTAAGCTCCTGAAAGGCGCAGCAGGAAGCAAAGTAAAATTGCTGATTGAAAGAATGATAAGTGATGGTTCTGAGAAAAAGCTAAATATCGATATTCAACGCAGAGAAATAAAACTCAAAAACGTACCTTATGCTGGGTTAGTTTCTAACGACATCGGTTATATCAAGCTAGAGAGCTTTATGGAAAATGCAGGCAATGATGTACGAGAAGAGTTCAAAGCTCTCAAAGCTAAAAATCCAAATTTAAAAGGAGTCATCTTGGACCTAAGAGGAAATCCTGGGGGACTTCTTCATGAGGCCGTCAACACTACGAACGTATTTGTAGATCAAAACAATGAGATTGTAAGCACCAAGGGCAAAATAGTTGAAACGCAAACAACTCACCGAACTCAAAGGCGCGCTGAAGACCCTTCAATTCCAGTGGTAGTTCTAACTAATGCTGGATCAGCTTCCGCTTCTGAGATTGTGGCAGGAGCCATACAAGATTTAGATCGTGGTATTGTGATTGGCGGCAAAACGTTTGGCAAAGGGCTGGTTCAAAACACCAGGCCGCTCCCATATAATACCCAGCTCAAAGTAACCACGGCAAAATATTATATTCCATCGGGAAGATGTATTCAAGCGATCAATTATGCCGAAAAAAACCCTGACGGTAGCGTTAAAAAAATTCCTGACTCCCTCAAAATGGCATTTAAAACCAAAAACGGACGAGTAGTATATGATGGCGGCGGAATAGATCCTGATATCAAAACGAAGAAAGAGTTTCTTCATCCTATTACCTATTTTTTGATGGTAAAAGGTATACTTGGCGACTTCGCTACAGAGTTTGTCGCTAAAAACCAAAAGCCAAAAAGTGCAAAGGAATTTACCCTCACAGATGCCGACTATGAGAAGTTTGTGCAATACACCAAGTCTAAGAAGTTTACCTATGATTCAGAGGTGGAT
Source organism: Saprospirales bacterium (assembly GCA_947461165.1). Taxonomy (GTDB): domain Bacteria; phylum Bacteroidota; class Bacteroidia; order Chitinophagales; family JADJOU01; genus CHPMRC01. The sequence goes on from CANHJR010000002.1 coordinate 16,837, forward strand.
AGGGAAATGAAAGAATTATTGAAAAAAGCCGATGACGAAAAAATGGCAACAAGCATTCAACCCGCATATGATGCCTTAAAATCAAAAATTGCAGAAGCCAAGGCTAAAGAAATCTATTCAAGCAAAAAAGAACTATTCGAATTATTAGAATCTGAAATTGTTCGCAGATATTTTTACAGAAAAGGTGTCATAGAACATGGATTCGTAAATGATGAAGATATCAAAGAAGCTTTAAATGCAATAAATAACCCAACCCAATATTCGAAACTCCTTAAACCATCAAAATAATGATGCCATACACAACAGAACTATTTTTTAGTCTCATCTTTCTATTTTTTGGAATCACATTTTTGGAATCAGGAATTGATAAACTTCGAAATCCAGATGGCAACCTTTCATGGTTTCGCGAACATTTTGCCAACTCAATATTCAAGAAAATTACGACTCCTCTTTTTTGGATTGTAACATTTCAGGAATTGGCGGTTGGAATGATTATGATAATATCTATTTGCCTTACTATAATTTCCGAGGATAAAAACATGGGGCATTTAGGCCTACTTTGGTCCTTGTTTCTTTTGATTCAATTATTTGCAGGACAGCGAATTGCGAAAGACTATGGAGGTGCATCCGGAATTGTGCCTTACATAATTGTTGCCATCATTGGATTTTTTCTATATGGATTTTCTATATGAAAACATTGATAGCTACTTTTGCAGGGGACTCCGGTGACGGAATTCAGCTATTGGGAAGTGCCTTCGCAGATATTATTGCTCAACAAAATCTAGAATTAAACACCCTTCCTGATTTTCCTGCTGAAATTAGAGCTCCTGCAGGAACTATGAGCGGAGTTTCAGGATTTCAAATTCAATGGAGTGATTCACAGGTTCTGACAGCTGGTCACAAATCTGATATTTTAATCGCTTTCAATGCAGCTGGTTTTAAAAAATTTATATCGCAATTAAAGCCCGATGGATTGCTTATATACGATCCTACCGGTTTTGATCCAAAAAATTGCAAACTATCGCAAGTAGAAATTTCAGAACTAGATCATATTAAGCAAAATAAACAAGAAGTTCGTTTTTCGGAATTAACAAGATCGGGGCTCATGGATCAGAATTTAACAGACAAGGAGCGCGATAAGAATAAAAACATCTTTGCTCTTGGGTACATGCTATTTGGTCTCGGCGGTGATATCGTGTCTACCCGAAAGCTTCTAAAATCAAAATTTAAAACGAAGGAATCAATTCTAGAAAGCATGTATGTAAGCCTTCAGCAAGGCTATAATTTTGCTGAAATTACCGAATTCTCCTATTTGCATTTTAAAACAAAAATTGAAAAAAAGAAGGCTGGATTTTATAAAAACGTGACAGGAAATAAAGGAATAGCATATGCTTTGCTCGCCGCACCAAAAATTTTTGGGAGAAAACTATTTTTTGGAGGATACCCGATCACACCTGCCTCTGACATTTTGCATGAGTTGTCGAGAAACTCCTTTGAAGAAATTGTTGTGAGACAAGCCGAAGATGAAATTGCGGCGGCAGGAATGGCACTTGGAGCAGCTTTTGGAGGATGCATCGGCGTAACGGCATCTTCAGGACCGGGAATTGATCTCAAACAGGAAGCTATAGGATTGGCAGTTATGTCGGAATTGCCATTGCTAATAATTGATATACAGCGGGCAGGACCAAGTACAGGATTGCCCACCAAAGTGGAGCAATCAGATCTAGAATTGGCGCTCTATGGCAGGCATGGTGATAGTCCTGTACCCGTGGTCAGTATTCGATCTGCCATTGATGCTTATGATCGAACCATTGAGGCCATTGATATTATGATTCGATATCAAACGCCAGTCATTTTACTAAGCGATGCATTGGTTGCCAATGCAAGTGGTTTATGGAAAATTCCCAAATTGGAAGGGATTCAATACAGCGATGAACCAATGATTGAAAACAATAGATCTGCCAATCTGGTCAAAAAATGGAAACAACCAGGGGTTGAAGATGATATGTTTATCCTTGGAGGATTAGAGCAGGACTCTGAAAAAGGCGGCATTTCATATGAGGCAAAGAATCATCAAGCAATGACAGAGATTCGCCATCAAAAAATTCAAAATATTTCGATGTCGATCTCACCTATCAAATTAGAACCAAATAGTTCCAATTCGGGCAACGTCATTATAACTTGGGGCTCTACGTATGGCGTTGTGAGAGAAGTTTTAGATTCAGAAGAATGTGTCTTTAAGGATCGGGTTGGTCACATCCATTTAGACTGGATTTTCCCATTGCCAGATGGTTTTGAAGATACGATATTCAATTTCGATCAAATAATTGTACCAGAGTTAAACAACGGTCAACTGGCAAATTATTTGCAACAATTCACAAAAAAACGCATTCACAAAATAAATAAAATTCAAGGTCTACCTTTTTATAAAGAGGAATTATTAGAAGAAATTAGTCAAATAGTTTATGATTAGAGGTTTTGCAATTTTTTTAATTAGTTTATTGAATTTGAAGCTCAATAGCCAGTCAAAGGAAAAAATTATCACAAGAGAGACTGTTGGCAAATATCAGTCTATCAACCTGACAAAAAGCATTGTTTTGTCCCTTTCTAGCGATAT
>CANHJR010000003.1 GCA_947461165.1 Saprospirales bacterium
CTACCAGCATTGGTAGATGGCGCTATTCAAGGTCGAAAAGTTGCCCGACATGTCTTGTCATCGATCCACACGAGAAGGTAGTGTTGTGAAGTATCTCCAGCACATAAAAATCGCTAATACAAGAATATAAAAAGGATAGATTAGGACAAAACCAAGCCAAACAATTCCATTTCTTTGATATGGATAATACCTTGAAAAAGAACCAATCAAAAACAGAAGAAGACCAGCATAAAGTGCCCAATAGCTGAGATCGCTTTCATGGATTGATATTTGAGTGGCGGACATGTATAGCTGAATCGCAGCCAGCGATATAATCATGAGAATTGGTAAGATCCAAGGAACTTCATATTGAAATGATTTACCCATCCATCTTGCTCGTTGATTGAGCAATTCTAAAAAAGTATCTGGTGATCGGCTTGAGACCGCAGCATCTAATGATTTCAAATAATGAACCTCTTTCGGGTATTTCATAAAAATTCTGTGATACAACAACATGTCGTCGCCACCAGTGATAGCATACAATCCATTATATCCATCTACTTCTAGAAATGCCTTGCGTTCAAATGCCATATTCGCGCCATTGCACATGGTGGGAATATTCCAATGTAGCGTTGCTATGGAGGTGGCAGTCAAAAGATCTTGCTCTATGGTAATGCATTGTCCCATAAATGACGCACGTGTATCGAACCGGTGCAATCCTGCTAAGAATTTTGGCTCATTTTTTTCGATTTCTTCGATGGTCCTTTCTAGCCATTTCGATGGTATTGTCACATCAGAATCAAGACAAATAATATAATCGCTTGAAGACTTTTGGACGCCTAAATTTATAGATTCTTTTTTATTGTTTTTGAAGCTATCTATTCTTGTATCCTCGTCAGACAGATTCAGAACAGATGCTTTTAAACTTCCAAAATCAAAATCATTGGAAGAATGATCGTTGATGACAATAATGGAGATTTGCCTCTGGATTTGAAGCAATTGACTGTTGATCGTTTCTACTAGTGCGGCCAGATTCTTGTCTGGATTGCGAGTTGGAATAAGAATGGTATAGGTAAAAATGGAAGAACCCAGCGCTTTTGACGTCGGTCGATATTGCCAAAAACCAATAACAATAGCGAGGGTAGTCATCAAAAGTGATAGGGCACAAAAAAATAGAAATAGAGAACTCATCTGTGCGAATTTGCAGAGAATCCTATGAAATGAACCAGAATATTATTTTTTTAATAGCTGTACATATCGTTTGATCCAATCCTTTGCGGTCATTTTTGCGAATAACGCTGAAATCAAATCGAAAGGGATTTCATCATACTTTCTAAATCGAATACAAGATTTACCCATATCCAATTTTGATTTGCAATGATTGTTATATTCTGATTTCCACCATTCTAGCAGATCGGGATTCGAATAAATTCCCATATGATATAAGTTGACTGAAGATTTTTGTGCAGCTATAGAGGCGAATGGTAGTGGAAGGGATGGGTCACAATGATACCCTTCAGGATACACTGACTTTGGCACCACATAGCTGACCATATTGTATTGAATGCACTCTTCAAATTGTTCATCTATTGTCTTTAGAATTGCATTTCTAATCATTTGAAAGGCATCTTTTTGTTCAATAGGAATTTTTGAGATATAATCCTCTACGTTTTTTGATTCAATTTTCATGTGTCAAATATTATCTTTGAGCACCCAACCAATGTCTAAATGTGGTGACATAAAGTTCTGATTTGAGGTTAAACATCAATTTATTATAATTCGCTTTGTCATTGCAGTGTAGATAGTATTTTTTGAATTCCTCAAACTTTACGGAGTCTGATTCTATTTTATTTGTCAGTGCACTGATTTGGTGTGTCAGAAGGCATTTTAGGTGAGTACCATTCTTCAATACTAATTCTTTTGCCTTTGGACTTTTGAGCTGATTCATCTGGAAAATAAGATTATTGACCGCTGAATCTGACAATTCACAAGAATGAACGAATTTCTCGTTTGTAATAGCTTTTGTAGGTCGCGGTTTTTGAGGAACTCTGTATCCTAAGGTCGCAATTCCCTCGTGGATGGACATAACAAATGGATTCGTTTCTTGCTTTAATTGATACGTACCATTCTTCAATGTGAGACTATAGTATTGATGCAGGTCAGTTGTATGATTTAAGGCGATGGTATGGATTGTTTTGGAGTCTGTGTAGGTGTGAACGGTCATTGATTTTGAGGATCGAGGAATATTGCTAATGATAAACTGCTTCGATTTCACAGGAGTTTGCAGACTACTATCGATATAAATTTCACTCAAATCATTACCGTAGGTGATAAAATGGAGTACAATCCGACTCTGTGCATTAGCCAATTGACTAATAATTAAGAATAGAATGAAAGATTTCGTTGTTTTCATGTGTTTATAATTTAATTCATCAATTGGTCACAATCAATATACTTAGAGAAAAAACAACCATTTTTTAGCAACAAGGATCTATCCAAGACTATTGAAAAACCTTTGAGCTCCCTCCCAAATCTTAAGAATTAGTTAGCATCTCTTTGCTGCCGTGCTTTTTCCAAGGTGGTGCCAAATATAATGTCCCAAAATGTAGAGCTAACTCCAAAAACTTGATCTGGATGCACATAATGATGTGCCATATGTTGTTTTTTTAGGTTTTCGAAATAGGTGTTTTTCCACTGAGCATGGTGCACTGCATAATGCAACATATCATATGCGAGATAGCCAGTGACAAGACCTGCAAATGCTGCAAACGTGGCGCCTTGACCTCCAAATCCATAGTAGAACAATGCAAAAAACGGAATAGAAAGCAATGCTGACATCAGTGGTGGCATGACAAGGCGCTTACTGTCATTGGGGTAATCATGGTGAATGCCATGCATTAGAAAGTGTATTTTTTTTCCAAACGCACTTGTCGGGTGATAATGAAAAACAAATCGATGCATCATATATTCCGAAAATGTCCATATGAATACACCAACGAAAAACATAGCTATTGTCATCAGAATGGAAAATTCAAATTCAAAAATGGCCTTCCAAAGGCTGAATAAAACAACAGGAACCCACACCATCAATGGAAAGGTCCAGTGGATTCGAGAACACCAGTCTAAAAAAGCATTGTCAAAGATTCGAATTGTTTCATCCTTGAGGGATACAAAGTTTTTTTCACTCATTTCAATAATATTAAGACACAAATTTACTATTTTTCTATCAATTAGAAACAGAATTGAGTTAGTTTTGAGCCATATTTAATTTAAATATTAGAAGATGAAAGTAGCTGTCGTCGGCGCAACTGGGCTTGTTGGTCAAAAAATCCTTCAAGTAATGACGGAGCGTAAGTTCCCGGTTACGGAATTGATTCCTGTCGCTTCATCCAAGAGTGTTGGAAAAGAGATTACATTCAATGGGAAGTCTTTCAAGATAGTGTCGATGGAAGATGCTATACGCCTAAAGCCGAGCATCGCCTTGTTTTCTGCTGGAGGTGCTACCTCTCTCGAATGGGCACCAAGGTTTGCAGATGCTGGCATCACCGTGATAGACAATAGTTCTGCATGGAGAATGAATCCCAACAATAAATTGATAGTCCCAGAAGTTAACGCTGACTTGCTGACAAAAGAAGATAGAATTATTGCAAATCCAAATTGTTCTACCATTCAATTGGTGGTCGCATTGAAGCCAATTCATGACTATAAACCGCTGAAAAGAGTGGTGGTGAGCACCTATCAATCCGTCACAGGCACTGGCGTCAAAGCCGTCACTCAACTTCAAAATGAGCGAAACGGAATTCTAGGAGAGATGGCTTACGCATATCCAATTGATATGAATTTAATTCCCCAAATAGACGTTTTTTTAGAATCAGGATATACGAAGGAAGAACAAAAAATCATAGACGAATCAAAGAAAATATTGAATCTGCCAGATTTGAAAATTACAGCTACTACGGTTCGTGTTCCAGTCATGGGAGGACATAGCGAGTCGGTCAATATTGAGTTCTTAGAAGAAGTATCTCTTGATGAAATTCGGAATATTTTAGGAAAATCAGACGGAATTAAACTATTGGATGATCCTTCATCCAATGAATATCCTATGCCTCTGACTGCTCACGACAATGATCACGTGTGGATTGGTAGGCTTCGAATGGATCCTAGCGCGGACCACGCTATCAATCTCTGGATTGTTTCTGATAATTTGAGAAAAGGCGCCGCCACCAATGCGGTTCAGATCGCCGAGCATTTAATCGCCAATCATTTGGTCAACTAGGGGCTACTTTCCGAAGCAATCAAACCTTTTCAGCTATTTTTGATTTGGGTTCTATTTTTAATAAAATAAGCATATTTAAGAGGTTTATCTTGTTAAAATTCACAATTGTCGTCTAACAAATTTCAATTTTTCTTGTTTTTTTATGGTAAGGATTGATTCATCTTTGTATTCGAAAACATACGCAAAAGCAAATAACGGCAAGTTGAATGAACAGAAGCTCCAAAATCTATGAACTAGGAAATATTTCAAAACAAACAAAAACCCCATCACCTTGACCGGGTCCGCCATGTTGCATTAGGACCAATATGACGACACAATTGCTTTTAACCCCTTGGCGAAAATGGGTAAGGCACGATGAAAACAAAAAAGCTACTTTGAAAACAAGGTAGCTTTTTTCAATTATTCAGTTGTTATACTAATATGATTTATAGAGATATGCCAATATTTTTAAATCTTATAATGATAAATATGCTAGACTTGAAGTTTATCCCAAAATGAAAATACAGTCTAGACCGATGTTCGTTTCGCCCATTTGTGGAAATGGCTTATAAATTGCGACTGAAAAGCGTAAAAGTTTCAAGACGAGGAACGACGAAATTTGAAACTTTAGCTTTGAAGAAGATAATTTTAGCCATTGGAACGGTAGGGCTTGACTTTTTTTGTTACTTTTTTGTGTTAAGACAAAAAAGTAAAAGTAATAGATATTGATAGTTTTATATTCGGTAAAATGTAGCATTAGCATAATGGTAAATACCGATTCTAAAAACAAATCGTATTAACCCATACTATGCAATAGCGAAATCTGCAAAAGGCGTTGACAACAGATTTGATTTTATTAAATTTTTCGTCGATGAAGCGCCTAACGATTCATTTGGGACTAATCAGTTGTTATACTTCGGGAAACTTCGAACGATGACTCTTGATATAGATAATTGAAAGATTCATTCCCGAGATTGAATAGTAAGTCAAGAATGGACAAATCAGGCTGAAATTCAAATTTGTTTCTAAAAACTTGAGGATATTCCAAAATAGCTGAGTAGAGATTGGGTTGGTACTTCTCATACAATGACCACGGGTTAGGAATTGTATGATCTGCATTTACCTCTGAAGGCATGAACCCATTTTTGCCTTTGAGAAACTTCATCGTTTTCCAAAATAGTTCAGTATTCAAAGCGCCTAGTCTTGAATGTCTTTTGTCTAGAATATGATGATAAGCATCGATATAGTATTCATAGAATGGACTTTTGGAATAGGCAGACTGCAAAGCCATTTTATGCTGCGATATCCAATTTTCTGCATACGATATTTCAATCTCAGAATATAGTGTTTTGATACCTCTTCCACCTAGAATCGGCACGGTGAGGTGCTGTAAGCCGTTGGCCGTGGATATGGTCATACGATTGGCATATGACTTCTTTGGAAGCGAACTACCTTGATAGAAAGGGATGCATTCTAATTGGAAAATATCCTTCCAATATTGAATGGGCCCAAAGTAAAATAAAGGAATCAATTAGATCGTAACTTGATACAACATGCGCATTTGAACGCCTTTCAGTTGGGTATATTGCTTCAGTTCAAAGAAGTATGACGAAAAATCGCCCAAAAGAGAGCCAACAATCTTCTCCTTGATACTGTCCACCCATGATTGCGCGCCAAAGTCTTCAATTAGTTTTTCCCAATCGCTCTTTCGCTTATTACTAAAAAAATAGTCATTTTTGTTTACCTTAACTTCCTTCGCTGTATAGGCTATAGCCTCTTTTAGTCCACCAATTTCATCGACAAGTCCCATTTCTTTGGCGCGTTCTCCGCTCCATACTCTACCTTGAGCCAACTCTTCTACCTTGTCCATCGATAGCTTTCGACCGCGACTGACTTCTGATTTGAATGTCAAATAGGTCTTTTCGATTTGTTGTTGAATTTTGGCGCCTTCAGCATCATCCAAAGCTTTGGTCACGCCCAATGCAGCATGTTCATTAAGTTCTACTTCATCAAATGTCAATCCGACTTTATTCTCAAGGGTTTTCTGCATATTCGGAATAATTCCAAAGACACCAATAGAGCCTGTAATGGTGTGTTGCTCAGCGAAAACCTTATTGGCTGAGGTAGAAATGTAATATCCTCCACTAGCCGCTAGATTCCCCATGGAGACAATCACTGGCTTGATCTTTCTCAATAACTCAATCTCCCGAAGCATAACCGCAGAAGCGAGGGCTGAACCGCCAGGAGAGTTGACGCGAAGCACGACGGCTTTGACATGGTCGTTTTCAGCTAGTTTTCTAAGGTCCGTAAGCACTGTTTTGGATCCAATTGATGACTCTGTTGATTCTCCATCCATGATATCTCCTTCTGCTATATAGACAGCAATCTTTCCTTCAGAAGCATCTGTTACATTGCTTTTGATATACTTTGAAATATTGGTAAACGTCAACTTTTCATCCTTATCTTCCTCTAGACGAACTCGATACTCTGCTTCCACCTCATCCTGGTATTTGAGGCCATCTATCATTTTTACAGAAAGTGCTTCCCCGGGAATATTGGATTGCATCGAGTTGATAGCAGAATTGACTTGTTCCGGTGTCATTTTTCGATCTTTAGCTATGTTTTCTATCACATCCGTAGCGATATCTTGAAGCAAAACCCGTGTTTGTATTTTATTTTCTTCACTCATCTTTTCCAATCGGAATGGCTCGGTAGCACTTTTGAATTTGCCAGCATAGAATATTTGTGGTTGAATTTCAAGCCTATCTATCATGTTTTTGAAAAAAGTGAGTTGTGCGCCGAATCCGCGAATATCCATTCCTCCTTGTGGATTGACATAGATTTTATCAGCCAAAGTGGCTATATAATATGATTTTTGTGTTGCCATTTCACCATATGCTATCACTGGTTTTTTAGACTGTTTAAATTTTGAAATCGCTGTGCGTATGAGATCCAACTGAGCGTAGGAAGCCTCCATATTCATGGCAAGTGGTATGTGTAATGCTGCAATATCATCATCTTGACCTGCTTTTTCGATGGCTTCTATGACTTGATAAATAGAATAGCCTGTCTCATCCTCGCTGTTAGAACCAAAATTCATATTCGATTTTTGCGACATATCAGTCAAAGGTCCTGTAAGATTAAGCTGTAAAATGGTGTTTTTTGGGATGCTAATTTCATCTGATTTATCATTATTCAAACTAGCTCCAATGATCATTGCCAGTAGGATCAGTATGAAGAATCCATAGAAGATAACATTTCCGAAGATAACAGCAAACAAGGTTTTGATGAAGTTTTTCATTTATAATCAATTTTTTTTATTGAATTTTGCTGTAAATATAAGACGAAAATGCCAATAACGTATCTGCTGCTTGGGAGTAACCTCGGTAAGCGTGACCAAAATCTTGAAACCGCTTTGAAACATATCCATGAGCGTATTGGAGCGGTGACCAAAAAATCGCGAATATACCAGACTGAGCCTTGGGGTGAGCGCGATCAGGAGGACTTTCTCAATCAGGCACTTGAAGTCGATACGAAGCTCAAACCAAAAAAGATTCTAGAAAAAATAGCAGAAATTGAACGTTTGATGGATCGCGAAGAAACCTATAAATGGGGTCCGAGAGAGATTGATATCGATATCTTGACCTATGGTGATGAGATGATTTCAGAAATGGATCTAACGATTCCACATCCTTTCTTGCATGAGCGCAGGTTTACGTTGATTCCCCTTTCTGAGTTGGCGCCAGATCTATTTCATCCTATTATGGGAGCTACGATTTTGGACTTGTTGCTTGAATGTGAAGACACATTGGATGTCAAAGAGTATATTGCCAAGTAGTATTTCAAATCTTTTGACCCTAATCTGAGGAAATGCATCAATACATAGCCGTAGAAGGTGTCATTGGTGCGGGCAAAACGACCATCGCACATGTTCTTGCAGATGCTCTGAAAGCTCAGCTTCTATTAGAGGAGTTTGAAGAAAACCCTTTTTTATCAAAGTTCTATGAGAATCAAGACAAGTTTGCGTTTCCATTGGAGTTGTCTTTTTTGGCGTCCAGATATCATCAGGTAAAGCAAGTTTTAGAGAACCCATCTCTATTTCACAATGGTATTGTAAGCGATTTTGTGCTATACAAGTCACTCGTGTTTGCATCAACCACATTAGAGAATGATCAATTTTTGTTGTATCGACGATTGTTCGACATTATGTTTCAGCAGATGCCCAAACCAGATTTGACTATTTATATATATCACTCTGTGGAACAACTACAAGCTAATATTCGAAAAAGGGGCAGAGATTATGAACAGAATATTACAAATGAATATCTAGAAACCTTGAATGACACTTACCTACAATATTTCAAACAATTAACAAATCATAGCATCCTTATTCTGGATGGAAAGAAATTTGATATCATAGAGAACCCTGAAACCAAATCAGAACTAATCAGCCTTTGCCAAAGGAAGTTTCCAGAAGGAATGAATTATTTGTGAAATTGAGTGAATTAGAATGAAGCCGTCATCTGCGCTCGCAATCCACTAAATGCGGGCTCAAAACGACAAACCCCACCAGTACAAACAATCCCAGCCAATTGCTTCGTGTACATTAGTGTAAATCGAGTAGTACTCTTGGTATATGATGCAAATACATTCCAGAAATGATGTGAGTTTTGATATGCTTTTTGCACCTCATATTTTGGATTTGGCTTGAAATTATACAAATCTGAAACAGAAAATGACCACGAAGGAGCGATGTTAAATTCTAGTAGAGCAAAAACTGACTGCCCTAGATCCTTAGCGGCGTGCTGATATTGAAGTTCAAGCCTCATGGATCGTTTTCTATTGAATCGATAAATTGTTTCCGTAAAGCCAGTGTACGAAACGATATCTGTAGGCTCAGTGCCTCCAAGATATCGACGTTGGTTGTAATAAATGTATTGTACACCGACGTGTTGATCAAGTTTGCCACCAAGAAGTTTCTTGAAAAGGACGTCTCCTGTCAATTCTCTATAATATGGGTCTTTCCATCCGATAGTATCTATGATAGATGCATTGAAGTTGATTGCGATTTTCTTCGTTAAGGAATAAGTTAAATCCAAAGATGCTCCTGTTTCTCCAAGTTCGTTTGGTGCAATTTGAAATCTTGCTGGCAAGCGAAGCGAGTGTTGCTTGTTTATTGGTGCTAGGAAGGACAGCTTTCTATTATTTAGACGATCAAACAATGGATCTTGCGTTTGTGTTGAATTGAATAGGAAATTTTCGACCTGACGACCTTGAAAAGTAATGCCTAACTTCGGTTTAGAATAAGTTAGTGAGCCGTAAATCATATAGCCTGCTTTGTTTTGGTACAACTCTGGCGTCAATGCATTCAAAATAGCACCCTTTGTTTTATATGCACCTTCGACATATGCAGTAAAATTTCGATATCGTACCGTTGTATAGAAATCTCCAACATAGGTATTATAGTTCACTGGGAAATAGTATTTGTCTTGAATGGCATTGTCTAGAGCGGCTCGTTCTTCCTTAGAATAGGTTCTATTGACAATGGAGCTTCCCACATTGAACCCAAAACTGTCATTGAAATCATGCGAATATTCAGCATTCATGCCTTTGACAAAGGCTCCAAAGAAATCTAATCGATATTTTTGGGTTCCAGCTATTCCTCGAATGCTAAACTTTTCGTTTACTTTATATTTTGCTCGAATACCAAAAATCGCATTGTCAATACCAAGGCTTCGTTCTTCAAAGGTGCGAAGAGCGGTACCATTGCCATATTGCTCATAAAGATACCCTACTGACACATCAAGTTTATCATCAATTTTTTTCTTAATATACCAATTACCTATTCCATAAAAAGAGGTTGCATTTGGAGGGTTTTGAAGAATAGAGTTGTAGTTTCCGTCAAATCGGATAGAAGCTTCTATACCTTTTGCCTGATCTGAATAAATTGTTTGAAGCCAGACATTGGCCGAATTTTTGTTATATTCATAATTTTCTCCTACTGCAGCTATCGCTGAATCTCTATCATAGAAATCCATATTGAAGCGGACATTGCCGGTTAACATACCTTGGCTAAACATATTTTGGTTAAAAAAGACAAATAGAATAAACCCTAGGCCACGTAAAAACATCTTAATAATTGAAATTTAGTAATAATTTGGTAAAATTAAATTTATAGCTTCAATTTCATCATATTATTTTAAATTTGTATCAAGCATTACAAGAGATCTCTCAAAAACAAATATATAAACATGAAAAAAGGAATACTATTGACGCTTATGACCATGATCGCTGCTATGGGATATGCTGGCGGTGGCAATGAAGGTAGAGAAGTCCCAAGTATACAAGTTGAGGATATAAATGGTAAAAAAGTTGACTTCAAAGCAGTGTTGATGCCAGGGAAGCTTTATGTTGTTTGTTTTTGGGCTACATGGTGTGTTCCTTGCAAGCAGGAACTCACCAATATGGTTGATCTAGCTCCAAAGTGGAAAGAAAACTTCAAAGCCGAAGTCATAGCGGTATCGACAGATGATAGTCGTGCAAAAGCAAAGGTAAAGGCTTTTGTGGCCGGGGAGTCTTGGCCATATACCATTTTTTTGGATCAAAATCAGGATTTAATGAGAATTCTGGGAATACAGTCTATCCCTTTTGCTATGATAATTGATGATCAAGGAAAAATTGTATACACACATAACGCATACGTTGAAGGCGATGAATTTGAAATAGAAAACAAGCTCGCTGCACTTCAAAAGAAATAATAATTTTAAATGTTAAACTTAAGAACTATGAAAGCATTTTGCATTCTAGTGGCTATGGCATTGTCTCTGACCAATTCGCAAGCGCAAATCAAATGGAGGACACCAGTCGCACCGAAAACGCCAATAAAAACAGAATCTGATGGCAAATCTAAACAGACCCAGTCTGGATCAAGCACTCCAAATCCTGTTGGAGATATGATGGGCACCTTGGGAGGTATGATACGAGGTGGTTCCGGATCGATGACAAATGACAAAGCGGCCAATGGTCTCAAGGAGGCATTGAATGTTGGAACAGCTAGCGCAACCAGCAATCTAGGCAAGGTCGATGGCTTCCTGGCAAATGCTGCAGTCAAAATTCTCTTACCACCAGAGGCGCGAAAAGTAGAGAGTACCCTACGAGGACTTGGAATGGGAAGTGTTTGTGACCAGGTCATTACTTCTGTCAACCGTGCTGCAGAGGGAGCTGTGGTCGAAGCAAAGCCAATTTTCATTCAAGCGATCAGGTCCATGACTATTTCTGATGCGATTGGCATATTGACAGGGGGTGATGGAGCCGCTACAAACTATCTTCGAAGAACAAGCGGTGAGGTTCTAAAACAAAGAATGCAACCTATCATAAAAACCAATCTGGATAGAACTCAAGCCACAAGATATTGGGGAGATGCAATCAACCAATACAATAACGTTCCATTGGTTCAAAAAGCGAATCCTGATCTATCACAGTTTGTAACTGAGAAAGCTATAGACGGCATATTCTTAATGATCGCCTTGGAGGAGAAGAGCATTCGTGCAAATCCAGCTGCTAGAGTTGGTAGTGTTTTGACTGAAGTATTTGGATGGGCTGATAGCCAGAAAAAATAATGTCTTCACGTCAGAGAATGATTGCCCTAGTGGGAGCAGAATCTACTGGAAAAACGAGTCTTGCCATTGATTTATCGAAAAAATACAAAGCTCTTCTAGTTGAGGAACAAGCACGTTGTTATTTGCCAGACATCGGATTGAAATACACGACTCAGGATATTTACAATATCGCTAAACTACAAATTGATGCTGAGAAAAGAGCCATAGCTAGCGATCATTCTATACTAATTTTCGATACAGAGCTCATAACCATAGAGATATGGCTTGAATTTTATGGATATGATATACCTTCTTGGATACCTGAGTATATTCAAGATTGTCATTACGAATATGTCCTTCTTGATACCAATATACCATGGGTCGCTGATGATCTGAGAAATAACCCTCAAGACAGATTTAAGATCACGGAAATGTTCCGATCTAAATTAGATCATTACAAGAAAAGCTATAAAATCCTAATAGATATTGAAGACTGGGCGACTCTCTGAGGCAGTTATCTGAAAGCGAATTAAGGTTGAATATACTATTGTGGTTCAAAGCTCAGGATAAACCGGAATTTTCCATACTTGTCAAAAATACTACCATTGGATAGTGATGGTGAAACCTGCTTATCGACACCAAGTCCATAATCAAATCCGAGAAGACCAAACATTGGTAGGAAGAATCTCACACCCACACCATAGGCTTTTTTGACATTGAATGGGTCGAATTGACTGAATCGTTCCCAACCATTTCCAGCTTCTGCAAAGAGCATCGTATAAATCGATGACTGTGGATTGAGCATCAAAGGATATCGAAGTTCGAAGATATATTTATTGAAGGCTGTAGCACCTTGAAAGTACTGCCCGTTGTCATTGATTGTGACTTCATTGTCGTTATATCCTCTCAGAGCAAAAACCTCTTGGCCATATTGATTCCATGCCACAAGACCATCGCCACCAATTCTGAATCGTTCGAATGGCGAAATCCCATATGCGCTATTGTAACTGCCAAGCGTACCAAAGCGCAACGCCATTCTCGCCACTAAATTGCCAGCAATAGGCATATACATATCCGTTGAGAATTTCCATTTGTGGTACTCAATCCAGTTGTACCTTTGTGCATAGTCTATGGTTTCTGAGCTGTTGTCGACCTTTCTGGAAGCAAACATTTGTGAATAAGGCAGTGTTGCTTGTACCACAAAATTGAGGTCGGACCCTGAGGTTGGGTAAATTTGTGCCCCTATAGGTCCATTTAGAGAATTTCTTCGGAGTGTAAATCGTCCATACAGGTTATTGACATCGCCATTGCTTAGTTCTGAAAAAGCGGAATAATTTTGTAGAATATTATTCTCCAAGGTCAACCCAAAGAAGGCTACGAAATAATCATCTGGCCACTTAAGCCTAGTCCCCAATTCGGCAGAGGCGATATTTCGGATGTAGGTCCCCTCCCCAGTTGCAAAATTACTTGTAAAACGACTGTGCGTTCCTGAGAGAGTGAGTGAGGTCGGTCGCTTACCACCTAGCCATGGCTCTGTAAAGGATGCGTTAAAAACCTGACTGAAACGACCACTTGATTGAATATTGATCATGAAATTCTGGCCATCTCCTGCGGGCAAGGGCTTCCAATATTTAAACTTTGTCAAGTTTCGCATGGAGAAGTTGGTGAAATTCATTCCAACCTGGCCGTAAATCATGTTTGCATACCCCAAAGATAGTGAAAGCTGATCGTTTGGTTTTTCTGCCACGATCAGGTCTATATCGACACTTCCGTCATCTTTTGGTTTTGGTATGATTTGAATTCCAGATGGATCAAAATAACCAAAATTCATCAATTCTCTCTGAGTTCGGATGAGCTTAGATCGGTCAAATTTATCTCCAGGACGAAGTTTAAGTTCTCGACGAATGACGTGCTCGCTTGTTTTTTCATTGCCTGAAATATTGATATTGTTGATTGTGGCTTGATGTCCTTCGTATACTCTCATGACAATATCGACACTGTCACCAACAACAGCAGTCTCCTGAGGTGTAATGTTGAAGAATAGATGTCCGTCGTCCATATACAATCCTGAGACATCGCCACCATCGGGACTTTGTTGAAGTCTTTCTTCTAATTTTTTGGCATTGAAGAGGTCGCCTTTTCTGATATCCAAAATCGCTCCAAGAAAGGTATCCGAATATTTGGTATTTCCGACCCAGCTAATATTTCGAAAATAATACTTCTTACCTTCTTCTACCTGAACCAAGATTTTAACTTTATGATCTCGAAGCTCTATCGCGGAGTCCCAGACGATCTTTGCATCGCGAAATCCTTCTGCAGCATAAGCCTGCTTGATGCCCGCAAAATCAGCTTGCTTTAGCTCTTCCGGTTTGTATTTTGCGGCATTGAATATATTCGGACTAATAAACTCTGAAGCATATGTTAGAATGTTTTTAGGTCTGATATGCCCGAGATAGTCAAACCAAGTCCATCCAGGATTATTGAGATGTTTTTTAAACTTCAACATTTCAAGCAAGTCAAACTTTGCGGCAGCTTTGTTTTCTGCCATAGCGCCTCGAAGTATCTTGCTTCCTACATTATTGTTTCCCAAAAATTCAATATTCTGAACCTTGTATCGATATCCACGATCAATTCTCACATCAAGGGCAACACTGTTTGGTATTATGGTGTCAGGGCTTTTGACGACCTCAATCTTTGGATGGATAAAGCCTTTTTCTTTGTAATAAGCATT
Source organism: Saprospirales bacterium (assembly GCA_947461165.1). GTDB lineage: Bacteria > Bacteroidota > Bacteroidia > Chitinophagales > JADJOU01 > CHPMRC01. Next base: position 14,564 of record CANHJR010000003.1, read on the forward strand.
GATGATATTGAAGATATTTGCCTCCATATTGTCATTGTAGATACTACCTGATCTCAATTCCAGTTTTGGCCGAATATCATCGACCTCGCCAGATTTTATTCCCGTTATTTTATAACGACTGATACGTGGTTTTTCTTCTACGTGTATTTTTAGAAAGACATTTTGACCTTGATATCGCTCTGCTTGAATATCAATGTTGCTAAACAATCCCTGCTTCCATAGAAGTCGAATAGCGTTGGCTGCTTCTTGGCCCGGTATATTCATGGTTTGTCCTACTCGAAGTCCTGAAAGGGTAACGATCATGGCATTATCCAAGGTTTTGGTGCCTGAAACCTTGATAGCTGCAATCTGAAATTCCTTGCTTTGAGCTACCGAAGAATTGTAATAAAACAGGACAAATAATAGAACAATACTGCGAATCAAAAACTTCATACGTTATAAATAATACCAAAATGTACAAATATCTAGAAAAAAACCTATCTTGAACGAAGTGAATCGTAAAAAAATATAGGATAACATAAATTTAACTCAATTTGGGTGGAAATTATATTAAAACATCCAGTTTATTAAGAACAAGGACTGGCTTTAACTTTAGAATGGATCGTATTAAAAAATAATTTTCAGCAATCAGTCCTTCAAAACGGTAAATATCCTAGAGATATTGAATCCAAGCCGAACCTGTCCTGCTGTGAATTTAGCAGTATTGTTTGGCAGAAACTGACTTTCCATGATACCCGTATTGGTGCTAAATAATGCATGAAACACATGGCCTCCTGTTTCGATCTCGAGTCCAAGTCCGATCGGCATTTGATGGCCTAAAGCCTTTTGATAACTACTTACATTGAGGACTTGGTAGTAATCTCCTATGATGGCTACGCGTTTACTGATTTTGGCTCTAGCTCCTGCTGCAATAGCGAAGTGCGTATTGTTATCGCCAAGAGTCACCAAATTTCTATGAACAATAGTTGGCGCCAAAATGACTGAAAATTGATCATTGATTTTTCTTGCAAACAATATTTGACCAAAGTAATTGAATCTATGTGCAATGGTTTTGTCAAAATTCTCAGAACTACTGAGGGTATGGTTGGATTCCATAGATGTATAGGTGAGTCCTCCATGCACTGAAATAGCTAGAGGAAAACCATTGTTTGATTGTTGTTTTATCTTATATTTTGTGTTCAAGTCAAACACTTGTGATTGACCATATCCACCACCTTTGCTTCTGCCGATACCAATCTGCCATTTGTCCGTCAAACCATAGTCAAAAGAGAAACGAATATCTGACACATTGTCAAATCCGAAAAACTCAGATGCCCCGCCTGCATTGCCGGCAATATCCCCAAACCTGTGTGCTATTCTGAAATCGAGTTCGCCTCGTTTGACTTGTTCTATTGTTGTGAGATTGATGAGTCTTGTGGTTTTGAAGGTTGCTATGACTGGTTCGCTAGAGTTAGAAGGAGCGATGCTATCTAGAAGTTTGGTTAGGTCGTCTTGCTGTGAGCTTAGGCTCAGGGTAGTGAGGGTATATCCTCCAAGAAGTATGGATTTTAAAAGATGCATGGTTTATTTTTTGATTGGATTTAGTTCTGCTAAGATAGTTACTTCTATATCTTCTGCAATATTTTTAAGGACAATTTTTGGAATTTCAACATTATAGTCTGCACATTTCACCTTAAACTTGGACTGACCCAAGACCTTATCCTTTGAAGTTGTCAGACTTATTGGGACTTCAATCTCGCGTTTTACGCCGTGAATCGTCATGGTTCCCTTTACTTTGAGCTCCGTGGTTTTTGCCACAGTAAAGTCTGGAATATTCTGAATGACGCCTTCAAATTCTGCTGTAGGGTGTTTGTCAGACTCCATATAATTTTCATTAAAGTGTTCTTGCATTAGTTTTTTCGGAAAACTCAAGCTTTTAATTTGTAATTTCATCAATATCTTGCCTGATTTTTCATTCAAAGCTAGAACGGCGGTATTCGTTTTAGCATCTATATCCTCGATGGGAGTTGATGAAAATATTCGTACTTGTGTATTTTTGCTGAGCCAGGTTTGTGTATAAGATTTTTGGGAAACGATACAAGCTGCGATGATTAAAAGATTTCTATAATTCATTTTTCCGTTGTTTTATTGTTTGATTTGAATCCCTTGGGATCGTTTAAAAATGATAGAATTTGGATTCACATTTTGGCTGATATGTTGGAATGCTATTGTGTAGAATCTTATAAGAATATGAGCCAAAAAATGATTGATGGTTATCAATTAATTGACAGCAACTATCTGAAAATAATGCCTACAACTATTTTATTAAGTACGAAAATAAGCAAATCTAGGTTGGTTAAGTCGTTATTTTCGAAATTTCAATGAAGTAAGCGCCATTTAACCATTATTAGTGGCTAAGAATAAGGTCGATCGAGAATGTAAAGCTGTATTCTTAATTCTTAACATATGTGAATGCGTGAATAATATCTATGTATTTGTGTTAGAAGTAAAAAATTAGGATCTTCAAAACCACTTCTTCCTCAGTTTACACGAAGGTGGATAAATTGCTAAGTCAAGGTGATAGGATATCCTTAAATTTGCAACTTGCAAAAAACGATTATGACAATATCCCAAGAAACTATAGCATCAGGTGTTCAACTTGGACTTACCGAAGATGAAATCAAACTAATAGTACAAAAAATTAAGAGAGAACCAAATTTTACTGAATTATGCATCTTTTCAGTGATGTGGTCTGAGCATTGCAGTTACAAAAACTCGATTAAATGGCTCAAAACGCTGCCGAGAGATGGCAAGAATATGCTGGTCAAGGCAGGAGAAGAAAATGCTGGGGTTGTTGATATTGGCGGTGGTATCGGTTGCGTATTCAAGATCGAATCACACAATCACCCGAGTGCTATAGAACCATATCAGGGTGCTGCTACTGGCGTTGGGGGTATTCACAGAGATATTTTTACGATGGGTGCTC
>CANHJR010000004.1 GCA_947461165.1 Saprospirales bacterium
CAATGGAACGTCAACTGCGTCCCCAATTATGGGCTCCTTTTGTAATGCAATACGGCCTCCGGTTACTCCTTTAGGCGCTGGACCTAGTGTAACTACACGTTTCTTTTCAGATCCATTCGCAACAGGTAGAGGCTTTGAAATGCAATGGCAGTGTCAACTGCCGTCAGCAAAACCCAATATTCGATTCTCGTCAAACATAACGAAAACATGCTCTGGGATTGTTGCTTTCAGAGATCAAACCTATAATAATCCTACATCTTGGTTATGGAGTTTTGGTGATGGAGGAATATCTACAAGTCAAAATCCAATCTATACTTATAATAATTCTGGTGTTTATACCGTGCAGTTGATAGCTACGAACGCATTCGGATCCGATACATTCTCAAAAACGAATTATATAGAGGTAAATAAAACGAGTGCTCCTGTAGTGTCTAATCCAGTGCAAAGCAAGTGTGGCTCAAATTCGTTTAACTTTAATTCGACGGCCTCGGGAATACTGGAATGGGTTGATTCTATCAATTCGATTAACGTCATTTCTATTGGAAACAATTTCACAACTCCAATCCTATCAACCTCAAAAGATTATTATCTTCGATTACGAAATATTTCACCCACAAGGACATTTGGACCACTTAACACACTAGGAACAGGTGGGAACCTGACCTCCAATAATGCACCATTTATGGTGTTTGATGCTATAAAACCATTTACGTTGAATTCGGTAACGGTGGTCGCAAACGGTGCAAGAAATCGCCGATTCCAACTGATGGATAAATTTGGAATCGTCATTCGAGATACCATTATCAATGTTGGTACAGGCACCCAGACTGTCAATCTTAATTTTTCAATTCAGGAAGGAAGAGGTTATCGACTAGGTATTCATAGAGATTCAGTAGCACAGCTTTATCGCAATACAGCTGGTGCATCCTATCCATACTCAGATCCGGGAGGCGCAGTGAATATTATTGGTCATACCAATTCAGCAAATGCAAGACCAAGTTATTTCTTCTTCTATAACTGGACTATCAAAGAGGAAGATTGTATAAGTACAGGTGCGAAAGTGACAGCAAGAGTTCAAATGCCAATTTCATTACAAAGTATTGATACGATGGTTTGTTCTGGAAGTCCTGTTGTATTGACTCCTAAAGGGAACAATATAGACTCCATTTATTGGACGACAGGAAATATAAGTGCCGCTTCAAGAGCAGTTATGCCAACCTCCAATTCTAATTATATATATACTGCGTATAATTTCTGTGGTTCGAAAACAGATACTGCAAATATTCTGGTCACTCCTTTACCAATAATTAATACGATATCCAACGATACGTCAATTTGCGCAGGCAGACCTTTGAAATTGAAAACGACTTCAAAGCCAATGGCAAACTGGACCTCACTAGGAATAATAGACTCTGTTGTGAATATTTCTCCATCGGCCGCTATTGCATATCCGATTTTGGTTTCTAATGTATGTGGAACTGTTCGCGATACTATTATTGTAACAATCAAACCAAATCCAGTCATTATAGCAAGCAATGATACCACTATTTGCAATGGAAGTACTATCAATTTATCGGCGACTTCCGTCGACACAATTACTTGGCTTCCAATGAATCAAAAATTATCTTCAATATCAATAAATCCAACCACAACGACCCAATACATTGCGGAAGGGACCAATAGTTGTGGCTTTAAAAGAGATACGGTCAATGTTATCGTCATTAGTGCTCCGACCTTATTGGTAAGTAACGATACCTTGATTTGCAATGGGAATTCTGTTTCAATAAATGGTGTTTCTGGCGAACAGATCACTTGGCAACCGATCAATATCACAAGCTCAACAGTGAATGTGAATCCTTCTGCCACAACCAGTTACTATGCAAATGTAACAAACATATGTGGATCCAAAAAAGACACAGTTACCATTTCAATCCTCAATAAGCCAGCGGTTTTGGTCTCTCAAAAAAATGTAAGTACATGCAAAACGTTCGCAGTAAACCTATCTGCATCCACTACTTCCGATACTATACGTTGGTACCCAGGAGGACTCAAAAGCAATAACTTAACCTTTAATGCAGACAATAGTACCTTTTATTATGCAGAGGCATTTAATATTTGCGGAGTTTCACGCGACACGTCAACGATAATCGTTGATCAAGCTAAGCCAACAATTACGAAGTCGAAGGATTCCTCCATTTGTATAGGCAATTCGGTACAATTGTCAACAGCGACCAATGGGTCAATTTTCTGGCCAACTCTAGGACAAATCACAACTTTTGTAACAGTAACACCAACATCTACAACATTTTATCCAATTCATTCCTCTAATAATTGCGGATTATCCAAGGATAGCATTCGCATCACCGTGTTGCAAGTGCCAACCTTGGTGGCTATGAATGATACCACCATATGTGAGAAGTCCATTGTGAAATTGAGAGTTACATCTACCAGTGCTGTGGTCTGGCAGCCTGGCAATTTCGCTGGTGCTGAGTATGAGGTAAGGCCTGACTCGGCAATGACCTTTACCGCGACATCAAATAATATTTGTGGGAATGCATTTCGAAATGTCAAGATTGGTTTTAAGACGTTGCCAAAACTAACAATTAGCTCAGATACTTCTGTTTGCCAAGGAAAGAGTGCCAAAATTTTTGCATCTTCAGATACTTCTTTCTACTGGCAGCACAACTTTAGTCTTAGAGGACCAATTGTAGTGACGCCGAGCCTTACAACCCAATATACCGCTTTTGCCGTCAATGCCTGTGGTAAATCAACCAAGGCGGCAACTGTCAATGTGAAACCTCGTCCTATAGCAGCCGCAAGTCCGTCTTTTATCAATGGCAGAACGATATTTTTCAACAATCAATCTTCAAATGGCTTAACCTATCGCTGGTTTTATGGAGATGGAGGCTTGTCAACAGTCACGAATCCAACCTACACATACAAGCAAGATGGGAGTTATGATGTGGTCTTGGTAACACAGAATACATGCGGTCAAGATACCACAAGGATGAACGTAAAAATTGGAACAAATGGCATACAAGCAACGCTGTCTGAATCTGTTCAGATTTATCCAGTGCCTGCAAAAGATGTTTTGAATGTGGACATAATTGGAGTTTGGACCTTGAGTACTTCCACTATTGATGTATATGACAATAGTGGAAGAAAAATAATATCAAAACGAAGTAAAGGCCAAACTACAATCCCAATTCAAGTTTCAAATATAGCTAGAGGTATATACCAAATTGTAGTGACCAATGAGCACCAGCAGTTTACTCAATCATTTATAATAGACTAAGGCCTCTTAATCAATGAATTTGAGGATTTTGTTTGAATTGTTTGTTTGATCACAAACGCCAAATTATCTATTTCTTGGGTCAAATTTTGATCGAAACTTGATTTAAATATAAGTTTTTTGGAAATACGGTATAACATTATTCCCTCACCAGTTCCATAAACATTCAGTTTTGTAGGATTTTCTGTAGAACTACTATCAGGATTGCTTACATTGATTGTGACATCAAGTGTGGCTATGTCATTTTCAACTTTGGACAATTTATATGTCTTGACCGTATGAAGCTTTAACGTTCCTAAAGGTTGAACAGGGTATATTAGTTCTGAATTTTCAACAATGGTATCTCCAATTACCATTTCTTTAGAGTTAAATTGAAATGATTTACCAATAAGATCCATAAGACTCTTGTAAAAGTTATTATATATCGTATCCTTTTTTCCTTGAAATGAACCTGAATCGACGATAAATCCATTTGAATCATAGCGGCCGAATACCTTAGTGTTTTTTATGCTTGGCTGTACTTTCGTTTCAGTAGGGAAGGCGACTGTGGAGAAATTTGTAATCGAATTACGAAATGGAATTGTTTTTGATTTTTCTGCCCCAGTGATCAACAGATGTGTTGTTTTGGTGGAAGTCGTGGAAGGTTTGCCTCCAGACTTTTGAAGCATCATTTCTTCCATCATTTCGTTGCCTGGTATTTTAGTCGTCACGATCATATTTGAATTAGACTGTATTTCGTAGGTTGAATTCGGTTGAAAATTTGATTGAATTTTGACGGACTGCGCAAATGCGGTGGCACTTGTAAAAAAAAGCAGTTGTAGTAATGGTCTTTTCATGTGTTTATAGTTTAATATTCAATAGTCACATGTTATGCCCTTCGTAGTCATTCGGTTTGAGTAGTTGTCAAAACCGGGGCATTTCATCATATTTTATTTAATTTGGTTATCCCCACAGCCATTTGATTGCATTTTTATACATAAGTTTATCTTCGATTTCTTTTGCTAAATTCAGTGATTTAACTAATTCTCCGGGAATATCTTCTCCAAGTGGAAATGGATAGTCTGTCCCAACCACTGTTTTGTTATTTCCAAATAATTTCAGATTGAACTGCAAGGCATCTGGTGAATGCAGTAGGCTATCGACCCAAAAATGCCCACAATAATCTTCTGGTGAAATCATATTGTCTATCGCACAGAGATCTGGGCGAACATCGAATCCATGCTGAATACGGCCGATTGTAAAAGGATATGAGCCAGCTCCGTGAGCAAAAGCAAATCGCAACTTTGGAAATCGCTGAAAAACACCACCAAAAATAAGAGAACAGATTGCACGAGAGCTTTCTGCAGGCATACCGACGAGCCATGGCAGCCAATATTTTTTCATATTGGTTTGCCCCATCATATTCCAGGGATGCACAAAAACACATGCATTGAGTCGTTCGGCCGTTTCCCAAATTGGGAAAAACTTTGGATCGCTTAGATTTTCATCGTTGATATTGGTGCCAATTTGAATTCCAGCCATTCCGAGCTGACTCATACATCGTTCGAGCTCTTTCACTGCCAATTCAGGATTTTGCATCGGAAGTGATCCAAGTGCAACAAATCTATTGGGATAGGATTGCACTACGGAGGTAATATGGTCATTTAGAAATTGTTGAATTTGATAGGAGTGATTAGAATCAATATGGTAATTAAACATGACGGGAACAGTGCTTAGAACTTGCAAATCACAATTCCATCCATCCATTTGCTTGATTCTAGCGCCACCATCCCAGCAATTGTCTTCAATTTCTCGAAAAAAAACATCATCTATCATCATTCGTGCACATCCTGTTTTATGATGATCTAATGATACAAATCCTCCATAGCCGAATTTCTCACTCCATTTAGGCATTTTTTCAGGAAGAATATGCGTATGGATGTCTATGCTTTTTGCGTCACACATTTTTATTTAAAATCTTGATGTTTATTTATGTAAATACTATGCAAATCGAGCATCAACCTCCATAATCGTTCCACATTTTTCGCAGGTTCTCATATCTTCAGAGCTATAAAACTCTTTAAACCTTGGCAGAAAGTCTTTTTCAATATTGTCCAGAAAAAACCTATATGACTTCAATGGATGATTGCAAGACTCACAATACCAGAACAAGCCATCGGACATATCGACTGTTCTTTTTCTTTCGATAACAAGCCCTACAGTATTGGCTCCTCGAACAGGATTGTGAGGTACGTTGGCAGGCAGGAGGAATATTTCACCCTCCTTGATTTTGTATTCGACTACTTTACCTTGCATCTGAACATTGACCTGAATATCTCCTTCCAATTGATAAAAGAGTTCTTCTGATTCATTGAAATGAAAATCTTTTCGCGCGTTTGGTCCTCCAACAACCATAATAATGTAGTCCCCACTCTCAAGGTATAGATTCTTGTTGTTTACAGGAGGTTTTAACAAGTCTCGGTTCTCTTCAATCCATTGATGAAGATTGAATGGTAATCTGATATCGGGCAAACTCATGGTTGATCAGTTTTATAGAGGTAAAAGTAAGAAAATAGTTTTTTAGTGACGATTGAATAATTTTTCAAAAGAAAGATAGCGATCAAAAATTCATTTTGATTTTATAGTATTGCCGATTTCTTAGCTTTGGGAATCTTTACTTTTTGAATGAAATTTTGGTCATTGAGTCTGGTTGATAAGCAATAATTTTATATCGATGTAATCCTGTGGGCAAATCAATAATCGTTACAACTTGTTTTGTATAGGCAAGAATTGCTTTTTGCATTTCGATGTGTTGAATTGGGAAATTATAAGAAACGATGGTGTCCTTTGATTTGATTTGAGTTTTGTTTTTGAGCAAAAAGGGTTTAATTTCAATAAAAGATCCAAACATTTTATTTCCTTTTTCTACCTGATGCACATTGTGTATATAAGTCAGACCAATAGCTATCGGAATAACAAAAAAAGAAATATATCGAAACCACATTGTAGATAAAAACAAGAAAGTAAACAAGATAGAGGAACCAATAATTTGGACAAAAATCACAATATAAAACCAACGTTCGGTAATCTCAGATTGGTACTTGACAGAAGCTGAGATCATAGCCGCAGGTCCTATAAGAAAAACTAGCCCCGCGAGAACCTGGAGTCTGGTTGGCATCCATTTTTTAATGCTTAAATTTCTCCAAATTAACATGAAAGCACCCGCAATTAGGATGAGAATTGTAATCCAGGAAGAGGTTGCCGTTTGAACATACTTATCCCAATGGATAGTATTTGCAAATACAGAACTAGTGGGTAAGCATGCTTTTATCTGACAGTATACAACCCAGACCATTTTATTGAAATCAAAATGAGAGGCTAAGCCATAGTATTCCGGTTTGTTATCAATTCGGAGTTTGAGAATAATCAAAACACCAAGATAAAGAGCAAATAAAAGGGCGTGAGGAACAAGTGCATTCAGTCTGATTTTTCGATCAATGAAATAAAGCAACAAGATCCCAAAGAAGATAAACGATATCTCAATCGTCATAAGACAAGAAGCCCATAACAACAAGCTTGTCAAAAGATGTTTTTTTTGATACGAATCTGCGTAAATTGCAAGATAATAGATGGAAAGACATCCTGTGATAATTAGGATGGGGTACATCAATCCAAAACAATTGTAGGCATCGTGATAGGTAATACAAAACTGAATGGAAGCAATAGAGTATATAAGAAAAATAGCAGAAGGAAAGCCTCTACCTATCCATTTTTTCCAAAGAAGAGTAGCCGAAAGGAATGCAAACAGATTCATAACGAACAGAATCCATTTGTATATATGATAGTTTTCAAGGCCCGAATTTAAGGAATAGTATATGAAGCTAATGATTGGGTTAAAGCGCCCATTGACGCTAGCCCATGTCCTGATGCTAGATAGGGTTTCTTGAATAAAGTCATTTCCAGTCTCTGAGGATCGCGAAATATCAGCTGTAAAATGAACAACTGCATCATCAGAATAAGGTACTCCATTCGTTATTGGAATTAGAAAGATGCCAAGACAAACGAACGTCAAGAAATATTCATACGATGCAGGTATAAATGATCTCATGCTATCGATTTGATTTCATTCAGATATGCTTCGAAAACAATTTTTTTCTGATACTCTTTTATCATTTTTTCTCTACCGTTTTGTCCCATATTTTTTCGCTTTTCTGCCGATATGGAATACATTTTAATGAGTTTTTCCGCTAAATCGTCCGTGCTCTTGACCTTACAGATGTATCCTGAATCTTGGTCATTTATTAGGTTTCTGCATCCAGTGACATCCGTTGCAATGAGTGGCTTGCTCATGCTTGCAGCTTGCATGAGAACATTGGCGCACCCTTCTCGGTAAGAAGGCAATACAATGCAGTCTGCCTCGGCAATGTATGGTCGAACATCGAGGGTATACCCAAGGTAATTGACAATATCATTTTGGATATATGGATCTAAATCACCCATTGTTAAGGCGTTTTTACCAATACTTTGAGTCCAAAAAGGCCCTAGAATTTTAAAATCAATTTCAGGATGACTTTTTTTCACAACTTCAGCTGCATGGACAAATTCCATGACACCTTTATCTCGAATAAGCCTTGAAATTAAAAGAAAAGAAAAGTTCGATTCTGTTTTTTCTCTTGGAGCATAATGATCTGTATCGACTCCTGAACCTGGAAGTAGTTTTGCTTGGGAGCTTGAAACATATGAGTTATGAAGAAAAAAGTGCATGTCATCTTCGTTTTGAAAAAACACCGTTTTGTTTTTTGAAAAAGCAAATTTATAAAGCAATCGAATGATTTTATAGACCATAGAATTGCTTTCTGTCAGCGGACCTGTGCCTGTTACATTTGAAATAATAGGTATTCTCAGAACGCGAGCTACGATACTTCCAAATATATTTGGCCTTATTGTAAATGAGCAGATCGCCAAAGGAGAAATCTTCCGAATATTTCTCATTAGAGCTAAAATGTATGCTAAAGCCTTGATAGGATTTAATATAACAGAACCGACGTCGATGCAATGAAACCCTAATGAACTAAGTTTTTCAAAATCTTCAGATGGTCCAGTACTAAGAATTATGACTTCATAGCCATTTTCCCTTAGGCAGCACAAAATCTCCATTCTTAGAGATAGAACCGTATAGAATGTGTTTTCGAGAATGATAATTCTAGCCATAAACTAGACTTTTGACCTCACCGTTCGCTGTTCTATTCGCTTTTCAAACGTTGTTCCTTGAAATATTCTATGGACATATATGCCTGGAGTATGGATTTGATCAGGATCAAGGCTTCCTGCCGGAACCAATTCTTCAACCTCAGCGATAGTGATCTTTCCACCAATGGCCATTGATGGGTTGAAATTGCGAGCAGTAGATTTATAAATAAGATTGCCCATAGTATCACCTTTCCATGCTTTGACAATGGCAAACTGTGCGTCAAAGGCATATTCCATCAAATATGTTTTCCCGTCAAAGTCTCTAGTTTCCTTGCCTTCAGCGACTTCTGTTCCAACTCCAGCTGGTGTCCAAATAGCTGGCATTCCATAGCCTGCGGCCATGCATCGTGTAGCTAAAGTGCCTTGTGGTACAAGTTCTACCTCAAGCTCTCCCGAAAGCATTTGTCTTTCAAATTCTGCATTCTCTCCGACATAGCTCGAAATCATTTTTTTAATTTGTTTCGTCTGGAGTAGCAGCCCTAATCCAAAATCATCTACTCCAGCATTGTTGGAAATACAAGTTAAATTTGTAGTGCCTTTTTTGACTAGCGCTGCGATAGCATTTTCTGGTATACCACATAGCCCAAAGCCTCCTAACATCAATGTCATGCCATCTTCTATACCTCTCAAAGCCTCATCTGCAGATTGATATACTTTGTTAAATCCCATAATATTATTCGTTCTAAGTTACAAATGTACATAAAATTTTTCTTCGTCAAACCTCAAACCAACGGATAAAAATAAGGTAAACGTTTATTTGATTTCAAATGGAAACAAAAACTGGTTCTATCAATTATATCTTGACGACCAAAACAAATCGTTTACGGACGATGTGAAGATGAATTTTATTTCAATCATTGGATTTAGCCGTCGCAAAACAATGATGGATATAAAAAACAAAGAGTGAATATCTAGTCTTATTCTCCTTTTTACATGGCGTGAGGCCCTGAAAACATAGATATTGCCTCAGATGGTTCCTTTCCTTTCAAATGATACATCCCTCTCATCTATTGTGGATTCATTATTTTAATACTTCATATTCAATCGGCTATCTTTACGTTTTTATTTTTTGAAGATGCGTATTTTAGGCTTTTTATTGTTGTTTTTTTATTGTGATTTTGCGATTTCGCAAGACATATCTTTCTCAAAAGAGGATCGAGATTGGGCAAAAAAGCAACTTTCTCGCCTCAATCAAAGAGAAAAAATTGGGCAGCTTTTTATGATGGACGTCACGCCTAAATTAGAAAACGCCAATGACAAAAAACTGCTGAAGGAGAAGATCAAAAAGCTCAAAGTCGGAGGAATAATTGTGATGAAAGGTGATTTTAGTATCGCTGCTGATTGGATTCGAGATTTTCAAAAAACAACCAAAACACCCTTGCTTGTATCTATTGATGGTGAGTGGGGGATCAATATGCGAATTGCCAACACCACTAAATTTCCATATCAATTGACTCTAGGAGCAATAAAAGATGATCAACAGATATATAATATGGGTGCAGCCATTGCCAATGACTGTCAACGGTTAGGAATACATGTTAATTTTGCACCTGTCATAGATGTCAATACCAATCCCAAAAACCCAGTAATCAATTTTAGATCTTTTGGAGAGAATAAAGAAAATGTCACTGCAAAAGGGCTTGCTTATGCTCTTGGAATGCAAGATTATGGCATCATGGCATGCTTAAAACATTTTCCGGGACACGGTGACACCGACAAGGATAGTCACAAAGATCTACCAACTATACATAAGCCTCGAGAAGAAATTTATGATTTAGAGCTCTTTCCATTTCGGGAATTGGTCAAGAAAAATGTATGGTCTGTCATGGTTGGTCATTTGAAAGTACCAAGCCTTGATCCAACCGGAATTCCTACCTCTCTTTCAAAACCAGTTATTTCTGGAATTTTAAATCAGGAGTTTGGTTTTAGAGGACTTGTATTTTCCGATGCATTAAATATGAAAGGAGTATCTGAAAACTCAACACCTGGTCAGTTAGAATTGGATGCATATCTGGCAGGAAACGATATACTCTTGTATTCAGAAAATATCGAAATAGGGATCGACCGAATAGAGGAGTTTGTAAAAGCAAACAAATTGGCAACGGACGAACTAGACGAGAGAGTCCTAAAAATCCTGCTTTTCAAGCATAAGCTGAATGCGCATCTTCCTCCTCCGGACAATACTGCCCCAGAAGAAACGTTAAACTCAAAAATAGCAGATGATCTTTATGAGCGCGCATTAACCTTGCTCTCTGACGATCAACTACCCTTAGATAATTGGATGGATAATACAAAAAAGACACTTTTCATATCCATCTCCGATAACAGTACCGATCTGCGCAAAACGTTAGAGAAAACGACAAATTTTTCTTTTTTCAACCTTTCAAGAAACGCTTCAGAAGATCAATTTGATCAGGCAATACGAGCTATAAAGGGATACGATCAGGTCATTGTTTCATATCATGACCTTTCGCAATATGAAAATAAGGACTACGGTTTATCCAAGAGTGTGATCAATTTTATCGAGAATACATCTGCAAAGAATCAGGTGTTGCATCTTTGGTTTGGAAATCCGTACGCACTCAAATATTTTCAGAAGGCAACCAATGTTTTATTAGCCTATGAAGAGAATTCCAAAACACTCGCTGCAGTTGGAAGAGCCTTTTTAGAAAGGAAAAAACTTGACGGTAGATTACCTGTTTCTGTTGGTCGATTTGCTGAAGGATCTGGTTTTCAGAAAGTGGACCAAGTGAAGTATAATACACCCATCGACGAGATGATAGATGATGATTCCTTGGTAGCAAATGATAGGGCATCCATTATGAATCGAATTCAACGCTTAGGCGATGAAATCATATATTCTGGGGTGGCACCTGGGTTTCAAATGGTGGTCTATCACAAAGGAAAAGAAATTTACAATCAGTGTAGAGGAAAACATACGTATGGGTTAGAATCAAAAATGGTCAATTCAAAAGATCTCTATGACCTGGCATCATTAACCAAAATATTAAGCACAACATTGGCAACAATGAAACTATATGATGAAGGCAAATTAAATCTTGAAAAAACGGTTTCGGAATACATTCAACTTGACGATAGTTCTACGGTCAAGGATGTGACCATCCATCAATTGTTGACCCATGAAGCTGGACTATATCCATTTATAGCTTTTTTCCAGCGATTCAATATTGATAACTACTTTTCTTATTTTGATGATAAACGCAGTTCCATGTTTCCGTATCAGGTTGCTGAAAACATGTTTGTCAGAGCAGATTATAAGGATTCCATGTGGCACGAAATAACTCATAAAACTCGTTCAAATATTGGAAATTATAAATACTCTGATCTAAGCATGTACATATTACAGCGTGTGATTGAATCGATTTCTGGAATGTCTCTAGATCATTATGTTACGAAGCATTTCTACAAAAAAATTGGTGTGGATTTATTGTATAATCCGACAACGAAATACCCTATCCACAAAATCGCACCTACGGAGTTTGATGATAAGTTTAGATTGCAGCAGGTTCAGGGATATGTTCACGATCAAGGAGCTTGCCTATATGGCGGTGTTAGCGGACATGCTGGGCTTTTTGGTAGCGCTTCAGATGTCGCCAAAATCATGCAAATGCTTTTGAATGGCGGTACTTTAGGCAAGACCAAGTTGCTCATGCCAGCCACAATTAGTAAATTTACAGAACAACAGCGAATAGGTTCTCGTCGTGGACTAGGTTTTGACAAGCCAGATATGGAAAATCCAACTGGTGGTGCTACATCAAAGGAATGTAGTTATGCAACATTTGGACATACCGGATTCACGGGAACTTGTGCTTGGGCCGACCCATTTCAGGAACTTGTATTTGTGTTTCTGTCTAATCGAGTATACCCATCAGCTGAAAATAAAAAATTAGCCAAAGGAAAGTATCGCGAGCGCCTTCAAAGCTTATTTTATAAATATATACAAAGTTCAAAATGATATATGTAACTCGACGTGAGCACTTCAATGCAGCTCATAAACTTGAATGTAAGGACTGGAGTATCTCCCAAAATGATGCGGTTTTTGGAAAATGTGCAAATGCCAATTGGCATGGACATAATTACGACCTATGGGTAACAGTAAAAGGCAGTCCAAATATCGACACTGGGTTTGTGATGAATACGCAAATTCTTAGTAAGCTTATGACAACTTATGTGACAGATGTTTTAGACCATCGTAATTTAAATCTTGATATTGATCTTGGTGGCCTGCAGCCATCATCAGAGAATATAGCTATATGGATTTGGAATGTTTTGAAGCCACATATCAAGAACTGTGAGCTGCATTGTGTTAAGCTTCAAGAAACAGAGAATATTTATGTAGAATATTTTGGCTAGATCATCCCACAGCATCTATATCTATATGACTTTTGGAACTAATCCAAATCCTTCAACTTCAATTTAATATCTTATTATGACTCTTGCAATCATTGCTATTACTTGCGCTATTTCTTTTTATGCATTTTCAAATTCTAATTTTTTCAATCAATTTAAATTTCATCCATATTCCATGGCCCGAAATGGCGAATATCCTCGTTGGATCTTGCACGGGTTTTTGCATGGAGATATCTCCCACCTTTTGTTCAATATGTTTTCATTGTATTTTGCAGGGCAAATTGCTGAACAGATTTTTGGATCTGCGACGGTTTTTGTAATCTTCTATTTAGCTGCCATCATAGTATCGTCGATTCCTGACTATATATCCAATAAAAACAATGCATTTTATTCTTCCATAGGCGCAAGCGGTGCCGTCTCAGCAACTTTATTTTCAATAGTTTTATTCAATCCGTGGGGTACTGTTTACATTTACTTCTTGCCTGTTCCGTTTATTGTTTTTGCAATTGGATATATTTTATATTCATTTTATATGTCTAAACAAAACGCTGATAATATTGGTCATACAGCACACCTGTCAGGTGCGTTTTTTGGTCTGGTTGCAACGATCGTTTATCGACCTGATTCAATTCATAGATTTCTTAGTGAAATTTTAAATCCAAGATTCTAAGGTAATATTTTGAAAAAAGAGAGTGAGATTACAACTTAATTATTAAAAATCTATTGATTTTAATGACGAATTATGTTTTCTAGCTCATCCCAGATCATTTGTGCAGCACTGTCCCAATTGTAATCTTTCACTTTTTCTCGACCGACCTCTATGCACTGATCTCGATATTCTGGGTTTGAAGAAAATGTGTTCATGGCTTCAGCCAATTCATTCGCATCATGAGGCGAGACGTGAATCCCAGATTGACCAGCGATGGAGCTCATAGGTGGAATATTGGAGGTAATGACTGGCACATGGCAAGCCATAGCCTCTACCAGTGGGACCCCGAATCCCTCATAATGCGACACCAATATGAGGGCGGTGGCGCTAGCGACCCACTTTGCTATATTTTCTGGATTGCTATGAGGTACAAGTATGACATCTGACCGATATTGCATCTGATCTAGAAATTCTTTTTCAGTATCATATTTCCAAGCCATACGGCCTATGAGTATGAGCTTATAGTTGGTTTTGTGCTTGCCTTTGAATATCTCGAATGAGCGCAAAATATTGATAACGTTTTTTCGTGGATGTATGGAGCCGACGTAAACAAAAAAATCATTACCATCGGTGTGTCTTTGTTTAAACTCATCGATAATTTCAGCTGACAAAGGCTGATAAACTTCAGAGGGTGCATTGTGTGCAATGACAATTTTTTCCTTTGGACATTGATAGTAATTGACTAGGTCTTCTGCGGTGCGATCTGACACGGTGACGATTGCGTCTGAGCATGCGATGTATTTTGGCGTGAAGTATCTGAGGAATCGTTGGGACAAGCTGTCCATTTGATTGTCAAATAAGGCAAATGCAACATCATGAATAGCAGTCATTTTTTTGACTTTGGCGCGAACAGAAGTATAGGTGTCAAAGGATAAAAATATGTCGGCATCTAACCTCTTAAGAAGGCGTGGTATCTGCCACTCATACCAAATATACCAGAGAATTGGATGCCTTGCCGGCGGGCCCAAAACAATGGGAGTAACATTGCTGTCAAAAACAAAATCATTGCTATAGGGTCTATCAAATATAAAGAAAAACCGATGTTGAGGATAATTTGTAACCCAACGTTTGAGAATTTGATATTCAAACCATCCTATTCCTTCCATCTTTCCAGCAAGTAATAGTCTTGTATTGACCGCGATTCGGTATGAATTATGAGTTGTCAAAGCTTAGGTTCAGCAATTAAATGCAATTTTAAGTGAATTATTTTATTCTTTAAATTAAACTTATGCACGCAATGTTTGCGTTTCATGTTATGCCATTTAGACTCAACGAATTATATTTGTCTTAAATTCATAAATCATAGTGCTTTGCAAGTAAAAATTATAAACAATTCGAAACACCCGCTGCCACAGTATGAAACAATTGGTAGCGCTGGAATGGACATCAGAGCCAATTTGGAAGAGCCATTTTTGTTGAACCCATTTGAGCGTGGAGCGGTGCCCACGGGGCTAAGCATTGAACTGCCGATGGGTTATGAGGCCCAGATACGGCCTCGAAGTGGACTTTCCCTCAAGACAGGACTTAGTGTGCCAAATTCACCCGGCACTATCGATAGTGATTACAGAGGTGAAATCAAAGTCATAATGGCTAATCTTTCAAACGCTCCGATATCTATACAAGATGGGGACAGAATAGCCCAGATGGTTATAGCCAGATATGAACAAATCAGCTGGTCTGAAGTAGAAACCCTCTCCGAATCTAACCGTGGGGCAGGAGGATTTGGATCTACTGGAAAGTCTTGAGTCCATCTAATAATCAAAGCCAAAGAATTTATAAGGTTTTTTTGATATCTATCTGAATTCTTTTAGATTATCTTTGCCTAATTGTCAAGGACTAGAACAAACTATAATTAATTAAATGAAAATAATAGTACCAATGGCTGGCTGGGGAAGCCGACTTCGCCCTCACACGTTGACCGTTCCGAAGCCAATGCTGCGCATTGCTGGCAAGTCCATTGTCGAGCGTTTGATTTCAAATATTTCAGACACTGTTGTCGACAAGATAGAAGAAATTGCTTTTATTATTCGCGAAGACTTTGGTGTAGAAATCGAGAACGAGCTCATAGCAATAGCAAGTCAATATGGCACTAAGGCAAAAATTTGCTATCAAACAGAACCTTTAGGTACAGGTCATGCCATCTTATGTGCGAAAGAATCACTCAAAGGCAATGTTGTTGTAGGATTTGCAGATACAATGTTTGACGCCGACTTTAAAATAGAGAAGGATGCCGATGCCATCATATGGGTTAAGCAAATTCCAAATCCTGAAGCATTTGGTGTTATTAAATTGAATGAAGATGGAGTCATCACTGAATTTGTCGAAAAACCAAAGGATTTCATATCAGATCTCGCTATTATCGGCATTTATTATTTTAAATCTGGAGAAGAATTACAAAAAGAATTACAGTATTTGATTGATAATAACATTACAGATAAGGGTGAATATCAGCTAACAACTGCAATGGAAAACATGCGAGTCAAAGGCTGTAAAATGAAACCGGGAACTGTAAATACTTGGCTAGACTGCGGAAACAAAAACGCAACAGTGGATTCTAATCAACAAGTGTTGAGCGGAAACTCAAAAGAACATTCAGTTCACCCGAGTGTTGTATCGACCAATTCTATTGTTATTCCTCCTTGCTTTATTGGCGCTGATGTCGTTTTGACAAACACGGTTGTCGGTCCTCATGTATCCATAGGAAAGAATACCATCTTGACAAATTGCATCGTTTCTAATTCTATAATTCAAAACGATACTGAAATTGTAAATAAATCTTTTTCTAATTCGATGATTGGATCCAAGGTTTCGATAATTGGAAGATTGGAAGACCTTAGCATTGGTGATTACAATCAGCTGGTGAACTAAAAACCTGAGATGAAGACAATTGAAATTTTAATTTTTTCTTGGATGTCAATGTCTGCAGCGCAGGCCCAGAAAGCTACAGAGACCTCAGCGAGGTATACGATAGATACATCCACTATAGGCAATATAAACCTCTTTATGGAAGGCTTGCGCCTCAAAAGTCTTGGTGACGAGAAGACGGCACTTGTTTTTTTCGATATGTTGCTATCTAAGGACAGTGAAAATGCCGGTGCAAATTTTGAAGCTTCTCAGCTAGATGCGATTGTAGGAAATTATGATCAAGCGCTAACAAAAGCTAAAAAGGCATATAATGCGGATAAAAATAATAAATATTATCAAGAGCATCTTATCACTCAATTAACGAAGAGTGGAAAAATTCGTGAGGCTATCGAGACCATAGAATCCGTATTGAAATTGAACCCAAAGAAGGATATTTTAAAACTTCAATATGCCTATCTTCTGAATCTCAA
>CANHJR010000005.1 GCA_947461165.1 Saprospirales bacterium
AAACTGATCAAAGAATAATTGCATGGCCTCTAAATACGCTTTTGAAGAACTATACCAATCGATTGAACCAACCAACGAGACGATACACAATTTTGTAGAAGGGATTGAGGTTCGGTCACACGTTGCTGCATCCGACCTAGAAAATATAGATCACATTGGCTATGGCGCGGGGATACCTCCCTTTCTTCGAGGACCATATGCGAGTATGTACACCGCAAAACCTTGGACCATTAGACAGTATGCCGGGTTCTCGACAGCCAAGAAATCCAATGAATTTTATCTCAAAAATCTTGCCGCTGGACAAAAAGGACTATCTGTCGCCTTTGACCTTGCTACGCATCGCGGATATGACAGCGATCATCCGAGGGTAATAGGTGATGTCGGTATGGCTGGAGTCGCTATCGATACGGTGGAGGATATGAAGGTGCTTTTCGATCAAATCCCACTAAATGAGATGTCTGTATCGATGACGATGAACGGTGCCGTCATTCCAGTCCTTGCTTTCTACATCGTTGCGGCTATAGAATCTGGAGTCCGTCTCGATCAATTATCTGGAACCATTCAAAACGATATTCTCAAAGAGTTTATGGTTCGAAACACCTATATCTATCCGCCTACAGCCTCCATGCGATTGATAGGAGATATCTTTCGATATACTTCGAAAAACATGCTTAAATTCAATTCAATTTCGATTTCAGGATATCATATGCAAGAAGCAGGAGCCAGTGCCGATATTGAGCTAGCATATACGCTTGCAGATGGATTGGAGTATCTTAGCTTGGGCGTGGATGCTGGACTAGATATCGATGATTTTGCACCGCGATTATCATTTTTCTGGGGAATAGGAATGAATCATTTTCTTGAAATTGCCAAAATGAGGGCCGCTAGGGTTCTTTGGTCGGAAATCGTTTCACAATTCAATCCAAAAAATCTAAAATCACTAGCCCTGCGGACTCATTGTCAAACAAGTGGATGGAGTCTCACAGAGCAAGATCCATATAACAATATCGCTCGAACCTGCGTAGAAGCGATGTCTGCCGTATTTGGTGGAACGCAGTCACTCCATACCAACGCATTGGACGAAGCCATCGCACTGCCTACAGACTTCTCTGCTGCTATAGCTCGAGAAACCCAGATCCATATTCAGAAAAACACCAATGTGACGAAGGCGATTGATCCATGGGGTGGGAGCTTTTATGTTGAATACTTAACCAATGAACTCATTGTCAAAGCTCGCCTATTAATGAAAGAAGTAGCTTCCTATGGCGGTATGACAAAGGCGATTGAAAAAGGAATTCCCAAAATGCGAATTGAAGAATCAGCAGCGAAACGTCAGGCTAAGATAGATGGTGGAATCGATACCATTGTAGGGGTCAACAAATATAGAGCGAAAGATGAGACCCCACTAGAGGTTTTATCAATAGACAATAACGAAGTAAGAAATGCTCAAATTCAAGGCTTGGAACTCGTAAAGAAAAATCGCGATCAAGGACAAGTCAATTATTGGCTAGAAAAGCTAACACTTGCAACGACGGATTCTTCCCAAAACATTTTAGAGATCGCAGTAGAAGCGGCAAAAGAACGAGCAACTTTAGGAGAAATATCATATGCGTTGGAAAAGACCTACGGAAGATATCACGCACAAAATAATCTCATTGCAGGAGTATATTCGAAAGAAATGAAAGAAAACACAATCTTCCAAAAGGCGAAATCACTTAGTGATGCCTTTGCAGAAAAGCATGGCAGACGACCGAGGATTTTAGTTGCCAAAATGGGACAAGATGGTCACGATCGTGGAGCCAAGGTTATTGCCACGGCTTTTTCGGATTTAGGGTTTGACGTCGATATCAGCCCTATGTTTCAAACACCAGCTGAGGTCGCCAAACAAGCAGTGGAGAACGATGTTCATTTTTTGGGAATTTCTTCTTTGGCAGGCGGGCATAAATCATTGATCAAAGAACTTCGCGAGGAACTAATTCGCTGGGATAGAGAAGATATTGTGCTCATAGCAGGTGGTGTGATTCCTCAAAAAGATTATCAAGCGCTTTATGATATTGGCGTCAAGCATATTTTTGGACCTGGCACAGTCATTGCGGAGAGTGCAATCGGAATATTGGATGGGTTTGAAAAATAAAAGCCTGTTTTCGTTTGAAGAGTGGCAATATCATTTTGAATTTACACTCTCGTCAAAAATAATATTTTAGATATAGCACATATTATTAGAATCGATTTAAACTCAAAGATCCCATTCGATAGCCATTGTCCGATTGATAAGATCGTAATGACATAAACTGGAATTGTTCATAATAAAATGAACGCCTCGTCCAGACTGCTTGTTGAGGTTGTATGATTCAAAAGGATTGGGGATGTCCATCATTCGAAAGCCAGCACCTTGATCCGTGATTGTGAGCTTAAACTTTGAATTCCCAAAGGTGCTCTGTATCAAAACCTTCTTTGTTTCATCATACGCATTGCCATGTAATACGGCATTGGTTACTGCTTCATAAAAACATAACCGAATTTGATCTCGTTTGATTTGAGATATGGGGTAATTGTCCAAAAGGTAACAAAAAAAATGCTCTAAATGATAGAGACAATGCTGGTGTGACTGAAATTCGATATCCATAGTTCGATTCTAAAGTGCAAAATTCAAATGTCCGTTGAGCTTTTGTGATTTTATTTTTATACTTTTGTAAATACTTCGAATGTTATGTCCAATCTTTTCTTCTCTTTAGATAAGTACCGTATTCACTACCGTTATTATACTGCTGATAATAACAACGCAATCATCATTTTGGTTCACGGGCATGGTGAACATAGTGGACGATATGAGCCGTGGGCGCGTGAATTCAATCGATATAATTACGCTATTTGTGCTCTGGACCTACCAGGGCATGGACTTAGTTCTGGACAGCTAGGACATATCCGACATTATGATGATTACTACAAGGTTCTCGATGAGTTTATTGAGAAGGTTCGGCAGGATTTTCCATCAAAACCAATCATTCTATATGGACACAGTATGGGTGGCAATATATGCTGCTCGTATGTTTTGAATTGCAGACCAGAGATCAAAGCTCTCATTCTTTCTTCCCCATGGTTGGAACTCGCAATTAAACCCTCTGTTTTTCGATTTTGGTTAGCAAAAACGATGTATCGAATTTTTCCATCATTTGGAGATGCTACCAATCTGAATCCAAACTATATTAGTCGAATTCCCGAAGAGGTGGAGCGATACAAAAACGATCCGTTGGTTCACGATAAAATCACTCCAGGGCTCTTTATCCCGATATTTTTCAAAGGTCTTAAGAATATAAATGAAGGAAGAAAAATCTATCTTCCAACACTTATTTTTCACGGTTCTGGCGATCAATTGACTAGTCATAAGGCATCTTTTACATTCTCCGAAACCAATGAGAATATTAGCTTTCGACTATACCCCGATGGCTACCACGAATTGCATCACGATCTATGCAGAGAAGAATTACGAGATCATATTTTGGATTGGATGTCATCAAATGTCATTATGAGATAGGTTGTATGCAAGGAATCGTCACAAAATCTACTGGATCCTGGTATGAGGTTTTTCTTAGGGAGGAAAAGACAACTATTGCTGCTCGTCTTTTAGGGATTTTCCGCTTAGATCAATCCCGGGATACAAACCCTGTAGCCGTTGGAGATTTTGTCACGATTGAAAGAGAAATGGATGATTTTGTCATATCCAAAATAACTGAGAGAAGAAACTACATTATTCGGCAAAGTCCTAAGCATAGGGTCTTGCGGCATGTCATTGCTTCCAATCTAGATCAGGCTGTTGTCGTTGCCTCTATTTCCAAACCAAGAACATCCAATGGTTTCATCGATCGATTTTTGGTATCCTCAGAAGCATATCATATTCCAAGCATTATCGTATTCAACAAGATCGATATCTATTCTGAAAAAGATAAGCAGACCCTTGAGAACTGGTCTGCAACTTATCAAAAGGCCGGATATAAAATCATACTGACATCGACATACACTGGTGAAGGGATTGAGGAGTTGAAAGAAATGCTTCGCAACAAGAGATCGCTATTCTCGGGGCACTCTGGAGTTGGAAAATCGAGTCTGCTCAATAGCGTAGAACCAAGTTTAGACCTAAGAACGAATGAAATATCTGCCAAACATGAGAAAGGCATGCATACCACTACTTTTTCCGAGTTGTTTCAAATTGAAAATCTGAATGCCGAAATCATCGATACACCAGGAATCAAAGAATTTGGAGTCTTGCAGATGGAGGACTATGAATTGAAAGACTTTTTTATTGAATTTCTTCCATACCTCAATCAATGTAAATTTCACAACTGTTTGCACCTTCGGGAACCAGGCTGTATGGTTCGTGATGCCATAGAAAAAGGAGAAATTGCAGGGTGGCGGCATCAAAACTATCTCAATATATTGGATGATATTCGGGACCAATCTGCAGCTTGGGAGCTTAAAAAACGAGGCATTTGAAGGCAGTAATACAGCGAGTATCAGATGCGCAGGTCGTGGTCAATGAAGAAATAGTTGGTAAAATTGGTCGGGGGTTTCTTGTTTTGCTGGGAGTTGGACATGAAGATGGTCAAGAAGATATAGATTATCTCATCAGTAAGATATCTCAAATGCGGATCTTCAATGACTCTGACCAAAAAATGAATCTTAACCTCAAAGATATTAGCGGCAATTGTTTGGTCGTTTCACAATTCACTTTATTTGCTGACACCCGCAAGGGAAATCGACCAAGTTTTGTAAAAGCTGCAAAACCAGAGATCGCCCGAGAGATATACCAGCGATTTTTGGATCAATTGTCAATCTCCATATCTCAAAAAGTTGAGTCTGGAGTTTTTGGAGCAGACATGAAAGTATCATTGACCAACGATGGCCCCGTGACTATCATCCTAGATTCAAGAGAGAGATAGTCAAATCTTTGGCAACTTTTTTCAGTACTTGTTTATCTTCATATATACCCTTTGCGATGATTTTCAACCAAGTATGAAACATGAAATGTAATTTATAATATATTCCGCCATGACCAGCTTGATAGCCATAATAGAATATACATCCATATCCAAAAGAATAAGTTGTAATTTTGAGCATTAAATTAAACTAAGTTGAGATATCTAATTGCTGGTGGCACAGGCTTTGTGGGAGAGCATCTTCGCAGGCATTTATTGGCAGAATATGCTGAGGTTGCTGTTCTCACGACAGACGCCAACAAAAAAGACGGTAAACATTATTTTTATTGGAATCCAGAACTTGGCATCTGTGACATTCAAGGTGAATCATCCTTTGATGCGGTCATCAATCTTGCGGGAGCGAATATTGGACAAAAATATTGGACGAAAAAAAGAAAAAAAACCGTGATCGAAAGCCGAACAATAACCACAAGTTTTTTAGCCTCGCTGATCAAATCTGGAAAAATAAAAACAAACTACGTCTTGCAGGCTTCTGCCATCGGGTTCTATGGTGACCAAGGCGAACATTGGGTTCAGGAAAACAGCCCCTTAGGTTCAGGCTTTTTGGCTGAAGTTTGTCAGAAATGGGAAGATTCAGCAGAGAAATACAGCTGTCCAAGATCAATTCTTCGCATTGGAATTGTCTTTCATCCGAGCGAGGGGGCATTCCCGAAAATGATTATGGGTCTGAAATGGCGAATCTGCGCCATGCTGGGCAATGGAAAAAACTATATCTCATGGATAGACATCGATGATCTCTGCCAGATGATTCTTTTTCTCTCCAAGAACAAACATACCGGCACCTTCAATGCGGTATCCCCTGGCCCTATTCAAACACTAAATCTTCTACGAAAACTCATTGAAAAATCAAACCGATTGAGTTTTACTATGACTATTCCTTCTGGTTTGATACGCCTTCTTCTGGGTGATTTTAGCGAATTATTTCTTTCGAGTCAGCAAGTTAGTTCTTCCAAAATTGAGAATCTAGGGTTTCAATTTTCAGTAGGAACCTATGATTTGTTTCTAAAAAAATATAAGAAGTACTGGGATAAATTTTAACCTATCGTATCAAGCTCACAAGTCCGCGATATTCCTTTTTATGTCCGTTTGAGAACCGAATATTTGCATCATACGTGTAAACACCTACATTGGCATCCTCTCCTTTGAACTGCCCATTCCATCCTTTTCGCTGATCATTGGTTTGAAACACAAGGTGACCGCGTTTAGAAAATACATTGACCTGCAATTGAGTAATATTCTGTCCATAGATATACCATTCATCATTTTTTTGGTCTCCATTCGGTGAAAAAGAATTTGGGATAAAAATGTCTTTGGGAGACCCTACCGCAACATACGTTGTGTCAAAAATCAAGCAATTGCGTCCATAGCGAATACTTAAGATATATTGATCCTCAACAAATGGTGTAATCACAGGATTTGGGCAATCTACGCAAGACAAGCCCTTGGAGGGCTGCCATGATATGGATTTAATATCGGAGAAGGCAGTATTGAAATCATAGATCAAATTGGATCGAAGGGTGTCTGCTGAACCCGATGCAATGAAATATTGAGGGCTCAACGAAGTACTCAACTTTTTTTCACTATACAATTGAAAAACACTATCCACGACACAAGAATTTGAATCTTGAACACGAATGCTGTATGACCCTGCGGTTAATGGATGGAAACTATTGCGTTTAAAAGTCGTGAAACCCCCATTGATAGAATACAAATAGAAATTTGAATCTGAAATACTCCCTCCTGCGGCTGAAATGGTGATCGTGCCATCTATAGCTCCTGGACAGGAAGGCAAAATACTTGAGATTGTTTCGATCTTTAGCGGACGAGGTTGATTGAGAGAAATAATGTCAAAGGCTTTGCAGCCCTTTGAGTCTGAAACATCAATGCGATGTGTTCCAGCGCCAAGTTTATCGATGGACTTGCCTTGATTAGGAGTGAGGATTCCATTCCAGAAATATTGAAAAGGTTGAAATCCGCCCATTTGAGAAACGGTTAGCTTTCCATTTGATTCCCCAAAGCACCTAATTTCATTAGCTATAGATATTTTTGCCTTAAAAGCCGCAATACCAGCGACACGGTAGGTACTATCTTTTGAGCAAAGATTCTTATCTAAAATTCTGACCGAATACAAACCAGACGCTAAGCTATCAAAACCCTGGATCTGTCGCAAACTTGAATCAAAAAAAGCAACTGAGTATGGTAAGGTTCCTCCAATAATACCCAAAGATATTCTACCGTCTTTACGTTCATTGCAAGTAGGGCTATAAAGGGTATCACTTACTACCAGTTTACTTGGTTCGGTCAATAGTACGGTTGTGTCCCAAAAACAATTATTTTTATCTTCGACCCTTATAGCATAAATCTTTGGATTGAGCATGGCATGGCTAGTCGTATCCTGAAATGAACTAACGAGGTGCGTATTAAGTGAATACAAATATGGAGCTACGCCTTCTTTTACTTTGACTCGAATATGACCATCGTTTGATCCATAGCATTTACTATTGGCTAGACTGTCCAATTGGGCTCTAAAAATATATTGCATATTGACCGTCGTATATGTATCCGCTTTACAGAAATTGGCATCCGAGATTTCAATAATATATCGACCCTGCCCTAAATCGCTGCGGACAAATGGGCCAGAATACTCAGAACTTAGCAGTTTGAGCCTGTAAGGAGAAACTCCACCAATCAAATCAGTGATTTGTATACTCCCAACATTGACATTTTGACATGTGGTCAATGAAGTTCCGAGCTTATACTCAATCTTAGGAGGGCTGCCAATCGTTGCCATCTTCATTTTGGATCTGCATCCTTTGATATCAGAAACGATGATAGGATAAGAGCCTGATGCCAATCCAGTGAATAAATTATTAGGCGAGGACAACGAGCCAAGGGTATATGTGAAAAACCCATTTCCGCCGGAGGCAATTACTGCAAGTTTTCCTTGTGATCCGCCAAAACATGGATTGTCGTTGACAACTGCTGAAACCCGAATGCTATCTGGCTGAGCGATATTATAGGAAACATTTTGCGAACAATTGGCACCAGTGCCATTTAAATAAGAAAATACTCCAGAATAAATGCCCGCACGCAAGCTGTCTAGGAAAGAATCCGTAGACGAATTATGAGTCCAGCTATATGCATAAGGCCTTGGAGTACCGATAATGGCAATATGGCCTCGACCATTTGCACTATCAAAGCAGGAAATTGGTTTATCAATCTGAAATAAAGACCGAACTCCGGGCGGATTCATGATCAAAGCTGAGTCTGTCTGCTTGCAATTATCTTTGTCCGAGATCATTACAGAATACTTGCCTGCACCTATGCCTGAAATTGAGTCTGTGGTCATACCATTGCTCCAAAGAAAGGAGAATGGGGTGTTGGTTCCAGAAACAATAATCCTAGCACGTCCATCATTGTAACCAAAACATGTTGGCGCATAAGATGATGTTTGAGTGTTAAACAGAGATCCCTGATTGAGGTAAAAAGAGTCTGTATTTGAACAATTTGAATTGGTGACTGTCCAGACGCCAGTAACCCAGGTATCTTTCGGGTTCAGAATTTTTAAAATATCTTTAGGATTAGACACAGTTATCGTTCCTAAGCTATAGATTGCATTCTTTTTGGTCAGCAATGGTATTGAAACGCTTGTATTGCATGACAAAATGGTATCTAATTCAAACATTTCTGTATTGAAAATCGACACATTTGAAGTAAAATATCTTGTAAAACTAGTCAGCGAGACAGAGTGACACACTTCTAACTGAAATGTAAGATCACGCACATAGTCTACATTACTAGGAGGAATAGTTACTGAAACAACTATCGTATCGACCGTTGTTCCCAGAAGACGAGTCATTGTGGAGCTTAATGACGTTTGTCCAAAACCAAGAGTATACTTCACCAGAGTGATGCTTTTTTCTATCGGAAAACAATATAAAATAGTATTCGCGTTACTTTTTTGGCAAATGGTCACATTTTGCTGATTGATTTTTACATCTAAGCTTGCTGACTTGACTGTGCTTAGGTTAAGCTGCGAGTTTAATGAACTGGAAATAAATAATCTCTCCATATTGCTTCGGCTTATACAAACGGAGGTATCTTGTCCGTTGATTTTCAATTTGCGATATTCTTCTTTTTGAATGCATAGCCAGGAGTTTTGAGTAACATTCGGTGTAGCTATCCACTCATTTTGAACCATAGAAATACTTGGTTCTGTCGCGTAGATTGGTTTATTGTCCGAAAGACCAGGCTGCATCAAGGACTTGATCGGATTAAAACTTAAATTGCTCTGACTTGAGTTATAGCTTATATCTACAATAGGTCTCGATATTCGTAAGATGGCACTATCAAGATCCTCATCGAAAGAATTGTAGCAAATCTTGTTTTGTTGATTATTGAGTAGTTGATGCCTTGACTTCTCTGTGAGAATAAACGAACGATTGTTGTATCGAGGAATAAACGAGAGATAAAGCAACAAATTTTGATCTGGATCAATTAGATTCTGGGATAAAACCCGGTTGTTTCCGACAAAAAAAATCAAACATTCTCGGTCTCGAAAACCCGTATCTAAAATCAAATTTAGGACATAGGTCGCTCGCTCAATAACTTGCGATGACGCAGTTCCACAATCTGAAACCCCTAGACTACAACCCATCGGTATATACTCTATCTTGACTCTTGAGGCAACCAAGGTTGTTTTTTGATACTTAGATCCATCTGGCGTCAATATTGTAAGACTCTGGTCAAAAGGGAATGGACTTGAACTGCAATACCTATCCAAAACAAGTTCGATTTGATAAATATTGTTTGAGGTATTCACCGCTTTATAGCGGATTTCACCGCCCAAAAAATGATTGGCAATAAGCTGATCTCTGGATACCAATCCGACCAAAATCAACAAAAACCTAAAATACCAATTTATACTTTTCACAGAATGTACTACAAAGATATTACAATCCATTTAGAATTCCAACTTTATCGATAGATTATTTCATGCAATAGAAGTCAAACCAATGAGTTAAAACAAAAATGGCCTGCATTTCTGCAAGCCATTAGTCACTATGATAATCAAAAGTTATTTCTTTGGTTCCGCTGGAGCCGGAGCTGCTGGAACTGGAGCAGAAGGCTGAGGGGCTGCTGGAGCACTCAAACTTGGAGCTGGAGCAGAAGGCAATGCTGTTCCTTTATTTTTACTTAGTTCCTCTTGAATCTCAGATTTTTGACCCTCTTCACCGCCAGATTGAATGTCTTCTGAAGATGGCAACACAAAAATAGAGGCAATACACAATGCCATCAAGCTTCCTGCAAGAATCCAAGTGAATTTTTCAACTGTTTCTGTGCTTCGATTTGCTCCCAAAATCTGGTTGCCCATAGAGCTAAACGTAGAGCTCAAAACACCCCCTTTGGGATTTTGAATCAAAACAATGAGTGTCAATAAAATGGAAATAATAACTGCAAGAATTCCTAAGGCTATAAACATTTTGGTTGTAATTTATTGATTTATTTTTTCAATTTGGGACGCAAAGTAAGTGCTTTTTTCGGGAAACTTCCCAATTAATTTGACATACATCTCTTTGGCCTTATCTGTATTGCCTTGTTTTACAAGTAATATCGCCATTGTTTCAGAGATAAAATCCATTGCCGACAGTTCCTCCGAAAAATGGACATGAATACGTTTGTTTTTTTGTTGTTTCTGATTGGTCAGAAAAGGATCGGCTAAAGCATTAATCAATTCATCATCTTTTGAAATTTGTATTTTTGGTTCCAAAGCGATTGTATGTGGTTTTTCGACACCCTCATCATCCTCGAGATTTGGATCCAAAGGATCTATCAGTATTGGAGAATTCTCTACTTGACCTTGACTTGTCAAATCCTTTTTATCAATAACATCTGCTCTGTCTAAATCACTCTCCTGACCTTGACTTTCTTTTGGATCAGCGGTTACCAATTCTTCAGATCTGTCTTGGACATCTCTAGCTGGCACTATATTTTCACCTTGATCAGAATCTAAAACAGGCTCCTCTGTGTTTGATGACAAACGAGAAAGCCATGAAGTAAAATCTTCACTTGTATCCTTGAATTCTGAAGCTAAGTCTACATGAAGAGGCGTTACCTTTTTCTGTTTTGGTTTTGATTCCTTTTTCACCTTAATGGACAGAATAGGTTCAGGAACTAGCGGCAACATATCCTGAGTAAGATCGATTATAAACTCTCTTGGCTCAGGTTTTGATTCAAGAATTGGTTCTGCAATTGTCAAGTCTATCTCATGAACAACAGCAGTCTTTTCATCGGCTTCTCGTTTCGATTCTTGTACAGAAATATCATGAACGAATGGTTTCTCATCCTGAATCTCTTCTTTGAGAGGTAACATATTGGATGATTCCATATCGACTGAAGCTTCGACATCAAGATCCCCAATAGCCTCTATCGCCTGATGAGAACTAGACAAACTTTCTTCTTCTATATCTGCTGGATGCTCTTCTACTTTATGATTTGCAGAAGGATCCCTCTCAATCTTTGAGTCAATTCTTTCTATTGGAATAGCAGTTCTTTCTCCTTTGTAGGTGTCATGAAACTCAAGAATCATAAATGGCACAAACACGGATCTATCATCCGAAATTGATATTGCGGTTTCAGCTGCCAGAATTTCATAATAATTGACAGGAGAAATAGAGTCCGATTGGGCAGTTGACGCTATTTCTCCTTCTGAAAATCCGGTCGACTTTTTAGAATTTCTTCCAAACGACCTCGATCATATGCGGTAATAGCAACATGCTTGAGAAACCCTTTGTTTTCAGTGCCCTTTTTCAATAAGAGTGCAATCTTTGGCAAGTTAAAAAATGGATACCTCTGCATCAATGAAACAAGCTCCTCTTCAGTTTGATCTGTATACTTTTTGAGATTATCTGGTGTTCCGTTTACCATGTTGAAAATATTTTATTAAAAATTGAATTAGCAATATTAGCAGAAATCCTTGTAATTCGCTGGTCTTCCGAACCAGCTATATCACCTTCAAACACTTCTTGGCTGCTCATTGGTTCATTCCAAGTCATTTTTTTATCTGTGACATTGTCCTTAAATTCGATTTGAACACCAATATCCAAGCGATAAGCGCTAGCAAATTGGCCTTGTGTTGGGGTTTGAGGCGTCAGGCTATAGTTAACAATAGCGCCACGTATTTCATAATCACCATTTTTGTCCACTACTTTAAGTCCGGATTCTCTTACGAGCTTATTTTTCAATTCCTGATTAAAAATTCTATCTGTTGAGGACCAGGCATTAGGTGCTTTGCTGGGGATATATTCTATGGATATGGTTTTGACCTCCTTTGGAACAGAAGCCCCTGAAAAAGAGTAGATCCCGCAACTCGTAATGCACAATAAATGAACAAAAAGTATACTAATTCGCATCATTCTTCTAGATTGTAGTCTATAATTTTCCGATATAATGTTCGTTCACTGATACCTAATTCTTCTGCTGCATATTTGCGCTTGCCTTTGCTTTTTTTCAAGGCTAGCTCAATATATTTCTTTTCCATATCTACAAGATTGAGACTATCTATCTCAGGTTCCTCTGCATTGCGATTGCCCTGCACTGTAGTCGTTCGCTCTGGTAGCTCAATGACACTGGAAGAATAGCCATAGCCCTGATTTGAACTATTTGGCTGTACGTATCTGTCAATAGCTGTGACTTTGCTCTCCACGTTTTCTTGTATATGCCTATACTTTTCAAAATTCTGAGAAGAATCCGAGGACATCTCAAAAAACAATCTACGAATATCGGTCAGATCTTGTTTTATGTCTATTAGCATTTTTATGATCATTTCATTGCCAATAGTCCCAAAATCTTGCATAGAACCAGAAAATGCCATAGACGTCGATTGATTCGGGATTACTCTAGCGACATCTTCGGGAAAAATTTGATCCGAATCAGACATAATGCATAGTTGCTCAGAGACATTTTTCAATTGGCGGATATTGCCTGGCCATCGATATTCTGAAATCATTTCTTTGACTCCTTCTTCAAAAATTGGTCTTTTGATTTTATTTTTTTCGCAGAAGTCTGAAACGAATTTTCTAAATAGAAGAAAAATATCTTCTCCTCGCTCTCGCAATGGTGGCACTGAAATAGGCACCGTATTGAGTCTGTAATAAAGGTCTTCTCTAAACTTACCTTTTTGGACCGCTTCAAGCAGTTTGATATTGGTTGCTGCAATGACACGTACATTTACTTTTTGAATCTGTGATGCACCAACCATTATGAACTCACCGTTTTGCAACAATCGCAATAACCGAGATTGAGTTCCAAGTGGCATTTCAGCAATTTCATCTAGAAAAATCGTACCACCATCTACCGTCTCAAAATATCCTTTTCGCTTGTCAACAGCACCTGTGAATGAGCCCTTTTCGTGGCCAAAAAGCTCTGAATCGATCGTGCCCTCTGGAATTGCACCACAATTGATAGCAATGAATGGGTTGTGTCTTCTTGGACTCAGTTGGTGAATAATTTTGGAAAAAACTTCTTTTCCCACACCACTTTCGCCCATAATAAGAACTGTCAAATCAGTGTTAGCTACCCGTTCAGCCGTTGTCAATGCATAGTTCAAGGCCGGAGAGTTGCCAATAACCTCAAATTTATTCTTGAGTGCTTGGAGTTCCATACCGCTATAGATCGATTTTTTTAATAAATTTGGCCATCAGGGTTACCTGAGTGCACGATTCAATTTCTACCTCTACATAGTCGCCGATCTGATAGTCACCTTTTGGAATTATGACTTTTTTGTTACCATCCGTTCTTCCTACAATTTGTTCATTGGATCTTCTTGCAGTATATTCTAATAAAGCGATCTGTCTGGTGCCAATGATAGCTTGATTTCTCTCTAGGGCGTGCTCGTTCTGTCGATTCACAATTTCTGTCAACCTTCTTTTTTTCGTTTCTTCTGGAATATCATCCGTGTATCGCTTTGCTGCCAGAGTCCCAGGTCGCTCACTATAGAAGAACATATAATTCATATCGTACTTCACGATATCCATCATAGACAAGGTCTCTTGATGTTCATCTTCTGTTTCCCCACAAAATCCTGCAATGACATCAGATGAAATGGCACAATTGGGCATATACTTTCTTATGGCATCTATTCTATTGAGATACCATGACCGATCATAGGTTCTATTCATTCGCTCCAAGACGGAGCTACTACCACTCTGCACTGGCAGGTGAATATACTTACATATATTGTCATATCTGCTCATTACCTCGAGAACATCATCTGTCATGTCCTTGGGATGTGAAGTTGAAAATCGTACCCGAAGCGAAGGGCTTACCTTGGCTACAAGTTCGAGCAATTTTGCAAAATTGACTACATCATCAGAATATTTAGCCTCGACAAGGTTTTTTCCTAAGAGTTTTTCGTTTGCGGACCATCGATAACTATCCACATTTTGACCTAAAAGAGTTACCTCTTTAAATCCATTGTCCACCATTTCTTTGGCTTCAGCGACAATGGTATCTGCGGATCGAGAACGCTCCCGACCACGAGTAAAAGGCACGACACAAAAGGCACACATATTGTCACATCCTCTCATGATGGAAATAAACCCTGTGACACCATTGGAACTATATCGCACTGGAGAAATATCCGCGTATGTTTCCTCACGAGACAAAAGGACATTGACAGCCTTCTGTCCACCATCGACATCGGATATCATTCGAGGAAGATCTCGGTAGGTATCTGGGCCTGCTACAATATCTACAAGTTGTTCTTCTTCTAATAGCTTAGACTTCAATCGCTCGGCCATGCAACCAAGTATGCCGACAACGAGACCTTTGTTTGTTTTCTTTAGTGATTTGATTTGTTGTAAACGATTGCGAACAGTCTGCTCGGCCTTGTCACGAATGGAGCAAGTATTCAAAAAAATCAAGTCTGCTTCACACTCATCACTTGTTCCTCTATAACCACTTTTGTTGAGAACAGCAGCTACGATCTCACTGTCGCTGACATTCATCTGACAGCCATAACTTTCTATATAATATTTCTTCGCGCCAGCTACAGATTCTAACGTATCATCCATTTTAGATGAAACGATGATATCTTCTTCTAATAAATCTGTGTGATACCCAATATTTTCCATCAACTGCTATATCTTTTTGGTAAAAAGAGTACAAAGATAGCGCCAATCTGACAAATTGTCAATAAAAATGTGGGAAAAATGTGGGAAAAATGCATTGCAAAAATCTCAAAGCGAAATTTTTGCATTCGCTTTTCAACGTTATTCTAAGTATCAAATTGAGCTATTTTCAAAATAACAAAATCTTTCAATTATTTCTGAAAGTTCAGAACTTTATACAATAGCTTTATGTTCTAATTGAAACGAAACGCAATTTATGGAACTAGCACTTGCAAAAAGTAAATATCTAGAAACCTGGGGAAGCTTGGCAAAACAATGGGGAATCAATCGAACGATGGCGCAGATCCATGCCCTGCTCCTAGTAGCTCCTAAGCCGATGTCAGCCGAAAACATTATGGACCAGCTCCAAGTCTCGAGAGGCAATGCCAACATGAATCTCAGAGCACTCATAGAATGGGGCATTGTCGAAAAAAAACTAATACCAGGCGAACGAAGAGAGTTCTTTGTAGCGAAGAAAGATATCTGGGAGCTCTTCAAGCAAATAGGAAAGGAGCGCAGAAAACGAGAAATAGAACCCGTGATAACGGCTCTAGAAGAGCTCAAAACGCTCGATGACAAATCCCTAGAAGGGCTAGAGTTTAAAAAAATAGTAACTGAAATAGCGTCCGTGACAAAAAAATTGAACAAAATAGTGGATATAGCCATTCAAAGTGATGAGCACTGGCTCATGGGCAAAATGACTGATCTTTTAAAGTAATTCACAAAAAACCAAAGAATATGAACTCCAAACTTCCAAAATATGTTTTGCTTTTTGATGAAGACTGTCCTGTATGCAAACTATATGCTCGCTTTTTCGCCTATTTAGGAATTCTACCGAAGGAATCTTTTCTGCCTTGGCACAAAGGAATTGAAATGCCAGAACTAGACTTTGACCACAAACTATCTATGGACAAAATAGCGTTTATTGATACCGAATCGAATACCAATCTTTATGGTATCGACAGTATTCTAGAGGTCGTGTCAATGAAGGCGAAATGGATCAAAACAATAGGCAAAACCAAAATTGTATATTTTGTGTTGACGCAACTATATGACTTTATAGCTCTCAATCGCAAAATTATAGCAGCAATGGACTGTGGCGATCGATGCCCTTGTAATCCACGAAAAGATTATAGCCAGCG
>CANHJR010000006.1 GCA_947461165.1 Saprospirales bacterium
AGAGAATAAGAATAGTAGGTTTATTAGCCAATGACAAGATCATTTCATTTTTAGACAATGAAGACTGGAACTTGGATAGTTTAATACAATCTTTCAATTCTTTAATTAACAATAATCAGGTTTTAAAGGATAGTTCAAAAGATTTAAAGGAAACAAAATCAAATACGTCTCTCATATCAAAAATTAGAATCATTAATGCTCAAGACAATGTTCCAATTGCGCTCAAATACCTTGTAATTAAAAATCAATCTGGACAGATCGTGTATAACAATTTCTCTGGTGAGAATGGGGAAATAGAGGCCAATTTTCGACCGGATCAAAGGTATAACGTGGAGTTTCCTTTGCTTTCTTCTAAATGTATTCTAGAGACATCCGAAGGTGAAAATCAAGACTATTTGATTCGTTTTGGACCGGCTATGAACGCGAATAATTCGATCCCAAAAACAGAACCAAAACTATCCAAACCGAAACCTTCTCATCTTTCGACTAGACAAGAACCAACAAGGATTAAATCCAAATCAAAACAGCTTATATCAATTCCAAAAAGGGTCCACAGAATAGGCAAAGATGCCTATGATCCTTTTAGGATCATAGAACCAATAGAGGAATTGTAATAGGTATCCTTAATCAATCATTAGATCGCTAGTAATCAAGTCGGCTAAAACTTTCCCATTATTTGTTAAGATATAACATCCGTTTTTAAGCTCAAGTAAGTTCTTAACGACATATGCATTGGCCGAGTCAATAAAAAACGAATACAACTCAGATCCAAAAACCTCTCTTAATTCCTCAGAGTTAACGCCTTGATAGTGTCTTAGTCTTGTGAGGATATATTCGTTAAATTGATTGGACGGGCTGAGAGCTTCCATTTCCCAGTATATTGACTTCGATGAAACAGATTTGATGTACTCGTTTAAATTAGACTTATTCGATCTTCTATTGGCAGCGACATAACTATGAGCGGATGGACCAAAACCGATATATGGCGTCCCCATCCAATATCCTAGATTGTGACGCGAAAAGTAATTTTCTTTCCCAAAATTTGAAATTTCATAATTTACATATTCTTTTGAGGCTAGATAATCCAGTGTGAAATAATACATTTCATTGAGAACATCATCGGGTTCAACTTTTACCTCCTTTCGTTTTACCTTTCTTGCTAGATATGTTTTCTCCTCTACAGTAAGGTTGTATGTAGAAATATGCTGGACTCCCATGCTCGTAGCTACTTTCAAATTCTCTTTCCATGAATTCATACCGGAATAGGGCAGACCAAACATCAAATCTATCGAAACATTGTTTATGATTTTGGTAGCTATTTGAATAGCGCTTATGGCCTCAGAGGATCTATGGGCACGATTCATTGATGATAAATCATCATCAAAAAAAGATTGTACACCAATACTTAATCTATTGACACCAATTGTTTTTAATCCTTGGATATATTCCGAAGTCAAATTTTCTGGGTTTGACTCAATCGTTATTTCTGCTTGTGGAGATATTTGATAGAAGGTATAAATTTTTTCAAATATCACACTAAACTCCTGAGTACTCAATAGACTAGGAGTTCCTCCTCCAAAGTATATGGTATCAATTTGGTAACCAGATAATTCAATACTACGTTGTTCTATCTCAAGAAGAAGGGCATCAATAAATTTTAATTTTTGGGATCCAGAGGTGACGAAATAGAATGCACAATAATGACATGCCTTGGTACAAAAAGGGATATGTATATAAAGCCCAGCGTTCATTTATCGTCAATTAGCGCTTATAAGCATTACATCTTTTGAAATCTGGAGTTTTAGTGCCTCCAAGTTCTCAAATTTTTTTTCATCTCGAACTTTCTCCAGAAAAAAAAGTTGAACGTTTTCCCCATATACATCTATGTCGAAATCAATAATATAGGTCTCAATATGAATTTGTGACTCGTGACTAATTGTCGGATTCGTTCCAATACTGGTTGCTGCCAGATATTTTTTTTCTTTGACTATAATTTCAGTTTTGTAAACCCCGTTTGGAAGGCATATCTTTCGAGGATGATCTATTTGAATATTGGCTGTTGGGAATCCGATGGTTCTTCCTAATTGTTTTCCTCGGATGACAGTTCCTGAAATATGATAATGGTATCCAAGCAAGTCATTCGCTTCTTTGATAGCACCTGCTCGAAGGTTTTGTCTTATCTCTGTAGAACTGATTTTTTTATTCCCTAGTTCCAATTCATCAACTTGAGTGATCTTAAAATCAAATGAAGAAGATTGGTAGTTTTCAAAGGTTTCAATAGATCCTTTTCGGTCTTTGCCAAACTTGTGGTCGTATCCTAGAACAACGACCTTTGGCTTTAGCTTTTTAAGAAGCTCGAGTACAAATTCATCAGCGGATAAGTTAGAAAGGTTTGCATCAAATGGAATTAAAACGACATGTTCAACCCCAATATCTTCCAATAACTTCAACTTTTCTTTTGTCGTGTTGATTATTTGAAAATCTTTGTTTGATTGTAAAACGAGTCTTGGGTGAGGCTCGAAGGTAAGAACCAAGGGTTCAATACCCAAGGATTTACCAATATCCAAGGTTTGGTAGATCAAGTGACGATGTCCAATATGCAATCCATCAAATGAACCGATAGTAAAGACAGATTGATGGAGATCTGGAATATTATCGTATATCTGCATGGCTCTTTGCAAAACTCCTTATAAGATTTTCAATACCAGTTATTTGGTGTGCATTCTCAAGTGTATAATCACCTATTTGTGTTCTGATTAGGTGATCAAGGTAAGCACCAGAATCGAGCCTTTGTCCTATATCGAAGGCTAAACTTCTTATATAGGTTCCTTTTGACACGACAACTTTGATCTCAATGATAGGAAAGTCATATCGAACCAACTCTATTTCATAAATATGTATGGTCTTTGATTTCATTTCGATATCAATCCCCTTTCTAGCTTTAAGATATACCGGTTTTCCTTCCTGTTTTATTGCTGAAAATATTGGTGGAATTTGTTCTTGTTCTCCTTCAAATGACTTTAATGTTTTTCTAACCAAGTCCTCATTGATATGGTTTGATTCAAATATTTGGTCAATTTCGGTTTCTTTGTCATAGCTGGGACGGGTGGCACCCAGAAATATCTTGGCGATATATGTTTTATGTTGCGATTGAATCGTTTCAACCTGTTTTGTCATTTTCTGAGTACATACGATAAGAAGACCCTCTGCCAAAGGATCTAAAGTGCCGGCGTGACCAATTTTGATTTTAGGGACGGCTTTTTGTAGAAGAAACTTAAGCTTACGTACAACATCAAATGATGTCCAACCTAGCGGTTTGTTTATGGAAAGTATAGCTCCTTCCGAAATTTGTTGGATTAAATTGTCCATGATTATTAAACCATTTTTAAGTTAAATCCTAAACCTATGAAAGCTAATACGGTGATGCCAACCAAAACTCTATAATATGCAAAAAGCAGAAATCCATTTTTTTGAATAAAGGATATCATATATTTGATCGTCGCCGCTGCAACAATGAATGCAACAATATTGCCAAGAATTAGCAGATTGACTTCTTCTTGCTTGAATGCAATGGATCCTCCCTTGAGATAGTCATACATATCTTTGGCGGTGGCTAAAAACATAATTGGTACTGCTAAGAAAAACGAAAACTCTGCAGCTTCAACTCTGTTTAACCCTTGTGACAAACCACCATAAATGGTAGATGCAGATCTTGAAACGCCTGGAAATATGGAAATTGCTTGTACCAGTCCGATTTTTATTGCTTGTAGATATGTCAAACTCTCAGATTTCTGGTTTTTGTTCTTAAAATAGTTCTCAAGAAAAATCATGATAATTCCACCAATCATCAAGTTTATTGCTACAATTGTTACGTTTCCTATGGCTTGATCGACATATTTCTTTAGCAAAAGAGCAATTAAAGCTGTTGGAATCACTGCTGCAACCAAAAGAAAGTAAAACTTCATATTTTGTAAAAAACGGTTCCAATAAAGAAAAATTACGGACAGAATCGCTCCAAACTGAATACTAATGATGTATAGTTGGTAGAATGGGCTGTATTCAATACCAAGTATAGATGAAGTCAAAATCATATGGCCTGTAGAGGAGATTGGAAGAAACTCAGTAATTCCTTCTACGATAGCAATCACTATCGCTTCTAAATAAGTCATTAGTTTGTTTTTTTAACCGAAATTATTGCGTATAATTCTATTAGAAAGCCAATAATAATAACGATTGGAGCTAGAATGATTCTTCGAGCGCTATAAACATCCTCTGACGGGAAATTGGCTCCTTCGACAACATTGTTTGTGCCCATCATGAGCACATAGCCGAGGAATATAACGCCCAAACCCAATGCCATTAGTTGATATTGCTTTTTTGAAAACAAAAATGTTTTTTGATTTTCAGAATTCTGAATGCCATCTGTTTTGGTACTGACATTTTCTTTTACTGTTGGTTTTTGGGACATGGCAGGAAATAATTTTAATATATTGTTTTTAGTATAGGTTATCCAATTTCATTCGCAAATACTTGTGCACAGCAAAGAACGTGCTGATCGAGGTAATCAAAATGCCTAGCAAAATTAAGCCAAAAAATATGATTGACAAGTATTTTAATTCGTGATTAAGATCAATAAGTTCCGTATAATTGGAAAATAAATAAAGCACTAAAACTAGAATACTGCAGGCTATCAAGGCACTCAAAATCCCATTCAATATCGCTCTACCCATGTAAGGTTTTATAATAAACCACCTTGTTGCACCAACCAGTTGCATACTTTTAATTAGAAATCTATCGGAGAACATAGCGAGCCGAATCGTACTATCAATAAGTACAACAGCTATCAGCAATAGAAAGAAGGTAATGCAACCTATTATTAAGCTAACCTTTCTTAAGTTTTTATCCAAAGATTTGGAGACAATCTTGGGATAAGTCGCATCGAGAACAATTGAGTTTTGTAAAATTTTTGACTTCAATGTTTCAATCGTAGCGGTGTTAAAGAATTCAGATTTAACATTAATATCCAATGAATTAGCTAAGGGATTATATCCGATGACATTGACAAAGTCTTCATTGATTTCTTTGCGAAGCTTCAATGCCGCGGTTCCTTTAGATACAAATTTAATACTCTTGATTTCAGGAATAGTTTTAAGTTCAGCAATGTAACTGTTGTAAATATCTGTGGAGGAATCCACTAATTCTACGTGGATATTCACACTTTCTTTGAGTGCATCACTTGTGTTTTTTGCTACCCAAATAAATATGCTCAAAAAACCAGTCAAAAACAATACCGTACTCATACTGAATATTGAATTAGTGTAGGATATTTTATTCTTTTTGGGTGTTGTAAATTTATATTCCATAGGTTGTAAATTAATTTTAATCGAATGCTTTTCCTCCGGCATTGGTTATTTTGACAAGTTCTGCGAATTGGTTGGAGTTCAAATCATTGTAAAAGAAAAGTGCTGGGTCTACTTTTTGATCTCCATATTCCACCTCATAATGCAAATGTGGTCCTACGGATGCTCCTGTACTGCCTACATACCCTAGTAAGGCCCCGCGCTTGACTTTTGCTCCTGTTTTTGTTCCAAATCTAGACATGTGAGCATAGCGTGTTTTATAACTATACCCATGATTGACAATGACAGAATTGCCATAACCACCTTCATAGTGAGTCGCTTCCACGACACCGTCTCCAGTAGAATAAATCGGT
The DNA here is from genome assembly GCA_947461165.1 of Saprospirales bacterium. Lineage (GTDB taxonomy): Bacteria > Bacteroidota > Bacteroidia > Chitinophagales > JADJOU01 > CHPMRC01. The sequence goes on from CANHJR010000006.1 coordinate 5,714, forward strand.
GTGCCAGTTGGTGCTGTAAAATCGATGCCAGTATGCTTCTTCGGAATACGATATATCGGATGTATTCTCCATCCAAATCCTGATGAAATTCTAGTCAAATCCTTGTTCGTTATCGGTTGAATAGATGGAATGGAATTGATCATATCATCTTTGCGCTTGACCAAAGCAGCGATTTCATTATAAGAAGCTTGTTGTAGTTTCATTTTATTGCGCGCTATCTCCATTGCGGATAGAATATCCGCAATGGATTCGTAATCTGATTTTTCACGAATCAAATCATATTTGTCTCCAACTTTTTCAGATGTTTTCCATATTTTTTCGTCAATAGGGTCCCGTTGGTAGATAACTCGATATAGATTTTCATCCCTTTTTCTCAGCGTATTAAGATCCGCGGTGATGAATTCTAATCTGCTGTTTAGCTTATTGTACTCTCCTTTCATAAAGGCAATCTGTCGCTTTAGATTTTGTTCATTTGGAGAGGGGAAAATCTTGTGAGAAAGCATGACACAAGCAAACCCAAAAACAAGAATTCCACTCAAAATCATAAAGCCAAATATGAGTTTGGATTTTAGAGAAACCTTCTTCTGCTCGTATGTCAGATTTGCTGGATTAAATACTAGTGTAGGTTTTCTCTTAGCCATTAAATGTTTCTACCTTGACCTTTTGTTTTTATCATTTTTGATTGATTTGCGACTATTCATAATTACAAAAATTGATGTACATTTGCTCTCATGATGTCAATCAGCAGACAAAATAAAGGATTTTTACTTTATTTGTCTCAAAAATAGAACAATTAAACACAATAGTACCAAATTAGAAAAATGACAGCTAATCAAATACGTCAAACATTTTTAGATTTTTTTGCCTCCAAAGGACATAAAATAGTACCTTCATCACCTATGGTTGTGAAGAATGATCCAACGTTAATGTTCACAAATGCTGGGATGAATCCTTTCAAGGATATTTTTCTGGGAAATAATGTTGCAACAAACAAACGCGTCGCAGATACTCAAAAATGTCTCAGAGTTTCAGGAAAGCACAATGATCTTGAAGAAGTTGGGGTTGACACCTACCATCATACCATGTTTGAAATGCTTGGTAACTGGTCATTTGGAGATTATTTCAAACAAGATGCAATAGCTTGGGCCTGGGAATTGCTAACAGAAGTCTACAAGCTGCCAAAGGACAGACTATATGTTACTATTTTTGAAGGAGATGCGTCTGAAAACTTAGAAAAGGATATTGAGTCGGCGATTATATGGGAAAAATTTATAGCTAAGGATAGAATTTTGTTGGGCAACAAAAAAGATAATTTTTGGGAAATGGGCGAAGTTGGGCCTTGTGGACCTTGTACTGAAATCCATTTTGATAGTAGGCCAGACGGCGAAAGAGCCAAGGTTGACGGCAGCACCCTGGTCAATGCGGATGATCCTCTCGTTATCGAGATTTGGAACAATGTCTTTATGGAGTTTAACCGAAAGGCTGACAAAAGCCTGGAGAAGCTGCCTGCTCAGCATGTGGATACCGGAATGGGTTTTGAACGATTAGTTCGGGTGATCCAAGATAAAACATCAAATTATGACACCGATATTTTTATGCCTTTGATTGACAAGGTGTGCGTCCTAAGTGGAAAGAAATACCATCAATCAGATAGTCAGATTGATATTTCAATTCGTGTTATTGTTGACCATATTCGGGCTATTTCTTGTTCTATTGCCGATGGTCAGATTCCAAGCAATACGGGCGCGGGTTATGTCATTCGAAGGATATTAAGGCGTGCTATTCGATATGGATACACCAACCTCGATTTTGAAACTCCTTTTATGTTCCTTCTGGTTGAGGTTTTGGCAAATCAGATGCAAGATGTGTTTCCAGAAATCAAGGCTCAGCAGAGCTATATTGAAAATGTCATCAAAGAGGAGGAGAGCTCATTCTTCAGGACCTTGAGCGTAGGAGTCAAATTGTTTTCCGATAAAATGAAAGATGATAAATCAAAAATCATTTTTGGAAAAGATGTTTTTGAATTGTATGATACCTATGGCTTCCCAGTAGATCTTACAAGGTTGATGGCACGAGAAAAAGGTTGGGATATCGATGAGAAAGGATTTTTGGAAGAGCTGGAAATTCAGAAAAATCGTTCGCGCAATGCTACCAAACTTGAAACGGAGGATTGGATTGAGGTTCATCAAAACCCATCACATTCCATATTCGTTGGATATGATCGTGTATCAGAAACGGTCAAAGTTTTGCGATATCGAGTAGTAAAATCAAAACAAGGAAGTCACTATCAATTGGTGCTAGATCAGACACCTTTTTATGCAGAAAGTGGAGGACAGGTGGGTGATATCGGCTTCTTGAAATGTGCAAATGGATTTGTTACTATCGACAACACAGTCAAAGAAAACGACACCATTATGCATACTACCCAGCATATTTTAGATGATATGTCATTGGTTTTTGAGGCGGAGATTGATGTAAAAAGGCGCAGTATGATAACCAAAAATCACACAGCAACCCACCTCCTTCAGGCAGCTCTGAGATCTGTTCTTGGGGACCATGTGCAGCAGAAAGGTTCTCTAGTAAATGAAAATCAACTCAGGTTTGACTTTGCTCACTTTGCCAAATTGACTGAGAACGAAATCGAAGAAGTGGAAACGATTGTCAATGGTAAGATAGCCGAACAAATTAAAGGTAATATCGAAACGAATGTGCCTATAGAATCTGCCAAGGAAAGAGGCGTAACCGCTTTGTTTGGCGAAAAATATGGAGACTTTGTTCGTGTCGTGACCTTTGATCAAAATTACTCTATGGAACTCTGTGGAGGAACGCACGTTTCAAACACAGCTGAAATCGGTTTTTTCAAAATCCTGACAGAAGCATCTATCGCATCGGGTATCCGCAGAATAGAGGCCACCACCTCACAATCTGTTATCAACTATTATCAAGCGAAAGAAAAACAGTTGAAAGATGTGACTATTGCATTGAAAAACCCTACAAATCCAGTTTCGGCTATTCAGTCGATTCTCAATGAAAATGTTCAACTCAAGAAAGAAGCGAAAGGTTATGAAACCTACATCGTCAATATGGAGTTGAACCGAATTCGCACAAAAATCCAAGCTGAGTCCAAGCAGATGATTGTAGAAGAAATTTCCTTTAGCTCTGATATCGCGAAGTCAGTAGCTTCGGCCTTGCGGACAGATTTTCCAGACAAATGTTTTCAAATCTTGGTCAGAGATGAGAAATTGAGGATTCATGTAGCCTGTGGTGATACTTATCTCAAAAATGGAGGTAAGGATGCACGAATGATTGTTCAAGAGCTATCATCAAAAATCCAAGGTAGTGGAGGTGGTCAACCATCCATCGCTAGTTTCGTTGGTGATCGAAATGGTCAAGTGACGAGTTAGATCAATCAAATATTTGTTGTTTTATACAATATTTTGAATGCATAAAAAATGTATTTAAAGGATGTCATACTAAAATTGTAAAAACGAATGGTTCTAATCTTAACTTTCAAAAAAATTCCTTAGTTTTGTAATCTCATTTACATTTAACCAATCCTTATATTCTTATGTCCATTTTTGCCAATCTTTCAGAGTCTGATCGTCAAGTATTAACAGAAACACCATATTACGTAGGTCTTCTTATAGCCCATTCAGATGGAGATGCTGATCATAAAGAGCTCGAGTGGATAGAAAAAGTAACAGCATTTCGAGAGAAAACATCACATCATTCTTTGAGAGAATATTATGGTATAGTCCATCATTTTGTTTCTGCAAACGCGAATCTCATGCAATCAGATCTACCATCTGATCAAAATGAAAAAATGCAATTCCTTGTGGATAAAATCGCTCGAGCCAATAAGCCATTATCAGGATTGACAGAGTCGCAAAGAGAGCGCATGATAGAAGGCTATCGTAGTTTGGCTCTTTCTGTAGCAGAGATTAGCGGTGGATTATTGAGTTTTTTCTCACAAAATCCTGAAGAGACACAATGGTTGGAATTAGATATGCTCAAGTCTTAAGTTATTCATTTTGAATGTTATGTTCTCCAAAATTGGATATGTTATATCTGTTGTTTTAGGAGTTTATACCATTCTTTTTTTTCTTTTAGAAGCTACCAATGTCGATGCGAGTCTATCGATGCTAGATCAACGCGCAGACAGTGCCACAAAGGCAAGAATAGAATCGGTGTATCATTTCTCTAAACCTGTTTCGACGCGTTATTTCATCGGTCTCAATAGACTATTACCAATAGGAATCATCTCCAAAGATGTAAAAAGTGTCTTGTACTCGCAGAACTCATCTTTTGTTTTGATCTTGAGTCATTTCCCTTTTTCTCTTGCTTTAAAATCGATAGACCTCGGTACGAGCTATCAAAATGGGGAAGAAGTGACCCAATTGATATGGGATGCTATGAAACAAACTATGATTCTAGCTTTTGGTGCGATGATAATCGCTGTTTTTTTTGGTATTTCATTCGGATTGATGGCATCCATATATCACAACAAAGGGCTGGATCAAGTTATTCTAGCTGTTTCGACCATTGGGATTTCGGCTCCATCTTTTTTTGTTGGAATTATTTTAGCCTTGACTTTCGGTTTCTATTGGTCTGATTGGACTGGACTTAGTTTTCGGGGTTCCTTTCAGCAATATGATGATTATGGTCGAGAATATTGGAGTTTTCGAAATGCTATTTTACCCATTCTTGCGATTGGTTTTCGTCCTGTTGCACTGATTACACAATTGACTAGAAATGCCATGTTAGAAATCCTCAAAGAAGATTATATACGAACAGCTTATTCCAAAGGGCTTTCGAAGCGAGTGGTCGTTTTAAAACATGCTTTCCGCAATGCCTTAAATCCAGTGATCACATCTGTTTCAGGAACATTTGCATCAATGCTTGGTGGCACCTATTTTATTGAAATTATCTTTGATATCAAAGGATTAGGTTCTTTAACCGTCAATGCGCTCTTACAGTCTGATATTCCAGTTGTGATTGGCTGTGGATTGACCGTTGCCTTATTTTATGTCCTCATAACCATCGCCGCAGACGTTGCATATAGATTAGCCGATCCAAGAATTAGAATATAGTCAGACATAACTATAGCGAAACTTATGGCAAGTTTCAAGGATTTATTTTAAATATTCAATACTAAAATATTATTTGGATTTGAATGCGTTTCGGAAATTTTGAAATCTTCTTTTCCCGCGATTTGGAATCCCATTTTCTTATAAAATTGAATAGCAGGACTGTTTTCTATCCATACGTAGAGATAAATCTTGCTTTGTGCGTATTGCTTTGCTTGCTCTGTCACAAACCATAGCGCTTGTGTACCAATTCCAGAATTTGTGTATTGTTTAAGAATATATAGTCGTTCTAATTTGCAACTATTATTTTCTGGTACAAAATGATGTGGCTTGTTGATTCTAAATTTTAGGTAACCTACAATTCCGTTATCTTTTTCAATGAAATAAAATTGATTTTGAGCGTCAGAAACTTCTTTTTCTATAGAGATCCGATCGAAGGCTTTTTCCAAATAAGTGTCAATGTCATCCTGGCTAGCACTATGACCATGCGACTCCATGAAGGTGAGCCGACCAATCTCCGCTAAAATCCAAACTTCATGAATTTGAATTCTCCTAAAATTCATTTTATTAATCTAAATCATTTCAAAACCCGTATAAGGAATCAAAACGCTTGGAATTCGTATTCCTGATTCGGTTTGGTTATTTTCTAGCAGAGCCGCTACTATTCTTGGCAGCGCCAAAGCCGACCCGTTCAGTGTGTGGCAAAGTTCAATTTTTCCTTCAGCATTCTTGTATCGCGCTTTCAGTCTGTTGGCTTGGAAATCCTCAAAATTTGATGCAGAACTCACTTCCAACCATCTTTTTTGTGCAGCAGAATAAACTTCCAAATCAAATGTGTGAGCCGAGGCGAAACTCATATCGCCACCACAAAGTGATAGTACTCGATATGGTAATTCTAATTCAATCAGCAGATTTTCGATATGCTTGACCATTTGATCTAGAGTCGCATAAGAATTCTCAGGCTTAACCAATTGCACAATTTCTACCTTGTCAAACTGATGAAGTCTATTCAATCCTCTGACATCCTTGCCATATGATCCAGCTTCACGGCGAAAACACTGTGAATATGCAGTCATTTTGATAGGGAGTTCTGATTCAGATATCACTTGATCCCGATAAATATTTGTTACTGGTACTTCAGAGGTTGGTATCATATAGAACCCATCCTGGTTTTGATACATTTGCCCTTCTTTGTCTGGAAGCTGACCAGTGGCATAGGCACTTTCACCATTTACCATAAGAGGCGGCATAATTTCCAAATATCCCGCATCGATAGCTTTGTCAAGAAAATATTGGATCAAAGCACGTTGAAGTTTCGCACCTTTTCCCTTATATACTGGAAATCCTGCACCAGTTATTTTGGAACCGAGATCAAAGTCGATGATATCATATTTCTTGGTTAGTTCCCAATGTGGAAAAGCCTTTTCAGGTAAATTTGGAATGGTTCCACCATTTCGAACTTCGACATTATCCTCTGGTGTTTTTCCAGCAGGAACATTTTCATGAGGTACATTTGGTATCTGAGTATGGATGTCCAAGATCTTTCGTTCGATATCCTTCAACTCATCGCTGAGATTTTGCGTTTCAGCCTTGAGGCTTGCAGATTCTTTTTTTGCAGCTTCTGCCTCGCTTGTCTTTCCTTCTTTGATTAATTGAGGAATGGACTTCGAAAAATTATTTGATCTGGATAAGATATCATCCAATTGACGCTGAGTCGTTTTTCGATTATCATCTATTTTGAGAAGTTCATTGATGAGATGAATCTCTTTGAAATTTTTCTTATGCAATCCCGCTTCAACGCGATCTCGTTCGTTCCGAATCTTATTTATTGGTATCATTAACTTGAATAGTCTGGTCTTATATTTTAGAAAGGCAGGTCGTCATCTACTGATTTTACTTCAGAGATGAAGGATTCGTTTGGAAGATGATTTGAAGAGCTTTCATTTGAGATTTGACTAGAATTGCTATTAGAATTTTCTCCAGCACCTGAGCCACCTGATTTTGGCAAAAACTTCACCGTATCGGCATAGATTTCAGTGATATATCTTTTCTGACCATCTTTTTCATACTCTCTTGTGCGGATTTTTCCTTCTAGGTAGATAGGGTCGCCTTTTTTGAAATACTTCTGGATGAGATCCACCAAGCCTGGTATGCTTACTCTGATTTGATGCCATTCTGTTTGTTGGACACGATTGCCTGCTTTGTCCTTATAAGATTCGTTGGTCGCAACTCTAAAGTTTGCAACAGATCCATTGTCAAACACCTTGATTTCTGGGTCACTTCCTATGTTTCCGATGAGTGTTACTTTGTTCAGCATATTGTTATTTTTTTACTTTTCACAAATATAATTGAAATCAATTCTACGATTTTAATTAGTTATAAAAAACTGTTGAAATCATAGGAAAAAAGGCTGGGAAATACACCATTCCCAACCTCTCAAAAAAAATAAAAAAAATAGTTTAGTAAATATGCACTTTCCTCACTTGATCTCGATATTGAATCAAATAAAGTCCAGGTGACCACGTCTTGGTATCGATAGTCATTTTCTGTCCGTCCCAGTCTCTGCTATTTATTACCTTGGTACCAAGCAAATTATATATCGTTAATTCTGATTTTTTTAAGTCAGCAACTTGGATATATAATTTGTCCTGATCTTGGCTGATTATCATGTTTTGTGGAATCAAATTGGAGATGGAGCTGCTACTTTTTTTAACCACATAGACTGGTTTTGGATTAGGTAGCGTGACTGGAAGCAGATTGTAGAATGAATCAATCAATACGGCCTTTGTGATTTCAAAGTTCGCATTCAATCCATTCGTCAACCCTCCCAAAATATCATCAACGACAACGTCAATAACTCCCAATTCCCCAAATCCATTTTTGTTGCTGCCATCGCGACGAACGATTGCTAAATCTACTTCCCCTTTTGTAGCGTTTACTCGAGCAAAATTCAAGGTATTATGTAAGTCAGTGAACCATTTGGAAGGGTTAAACTGAATGAAATTAGATTTAAAGATGGTCGTGTCATATTTTAAAGTAAATGCAACTCCATAAGAATAGCTTGCAGTGGCAATAGACGAACCTAAATGAAGCTTTATTTGAAAATTAGCATTACCAGCGACTAAAGCAAAAGTATCTACTGCATTGATAACAAAGCTTTGACCACCAATTGGACTATAGGTTACAGTGGGAGAATTGGCAACGGTACCATAGTTTTTGAAAATAACAGAAATGTCCGAGGCACTATCAATTGAACCATTTCCATTGGCATCAGCAAACCTATAGTTACTTTTTGCGCTAAATTGCGTCCAATCATATGCTCTCACAGGTCCCCAATTGTCAGTGAAGTAGATTCCTTCTCTGATTTGGTAAGTCTTTCCATATCCTATTCCTATATTGAGAACATCGATATTGTTACATATATTATCTCTATTACAATCACCCGGATAAAGGTCTAAGCTAAGATTGGCCTTCGATACGACGAGGATGTTTGTATCACGAACATTGAATTGGTCTTTTGCAATATAGAATACGGTATCATTCGTCAATGTGCCCTGTACATCACGAAATTTCAACGAGTTGCCTGATTTTGTGACATTAACATTTGGTGGAGTACTTGTCGTTGAATAATAAAAAGTATCCAAAGTATATGTTCTATTAACATCACCATTATCATTAAGAATGACATCAACAGTCCTCAAAACCTGTGAACCAAATATTACTTGGTTGACATCTTTTCTAGTTCCGCCTTGCGCGAAAACTTGAAGTGAAATGCCTAAGATTAAAATTGTAAATATTTTTTTCATATTCTTAGATTTTAGCTAAATACACAATCATTACTTTCTTCTTTTTTTTCTTAAGCAAAAATGCAACAATTATTCGACCTTTAAAGATACAAAAATCAATAGTTGTTAATCATAATTTTAAAATTTATTTTCATAAGATATTGATAGTCATTTTTTTAATATTGTTTTGTGTTAATGCTGTTTTTCTTTTATTTTTGCAAAGTTGATTTGAATTTGGAATTATTAAGTCAGAAATAGAGTACTTATTATTAAAACACATGATGTCGGTTAAAAATTCAAAGATCAAAGAATTATATTTGCACTTTACCAAGACTGAATTGCAAAGTATTACTCATTTACTTGAATCTGGTCTTTTTGGGCAGGCAGATATCCTTATTAGGATCCATCAATATATTTGTCATTTGAAGGGAGGTGATGATTTGGACAAAGAGTTGTTACATAAATATCTATATGGTAATGATTCGAAATTTTCAGACATTAAGTTGCGCGTTTATCTTTCAAAGCTGACCAAAGTAATTGAAAAATTTATCGTGTTTTCTAAGCTAGACGAGCACCCATTGACTGAGTTGAATGTCATCACTGATTATTATTCTCAAAATCACCTTCATCGCAATGTTGCTTTATATTTTAAGACGAAAGTAGAATGTCAGTTCAAAACGTATGAGGAGCACTTGAGTTACGAATACAACTATGCTATGCGCAAGCTGGATTATATAAACGCTGATTTTTCCCACGATGGTGCCAAAATGAGGGAGCATTTTGAAGAGGTAATGAAAACGCAAAGAGAATTGAGTATGTTTCAGACCGTGAAAACCCAATGCGATTTCCTTTCTTTGCAGCAAAAGTACAATTCAACTTGGAATAATGAATTGGAATCAAAATTCATTAATGGAATCTCAGATATGATGGACGAATTCCATCCAGTGCTAAAAGCCTATATGCTTGTATATGCACTATTTAAATCAAAAGATTCAGATAAATTTCAAGAGCTTAAAAGAATGGTTATTCTCGAGGATGAGATTGTTTTTGATCATAATCGACGAGCTCTAGTTTCACATCTACAAAACTTTTGTATAAAATATATTAATAGTGGAGACAATCGTTTTTTAAAAGAACTTTTTGACGTATACAAATTTGGTCTCAAGTTCTATAAAAAACCAGGAGATCTAAATTCTGCCAATTATCGAAATATCGTTTTTTGTGCATTACAAATCGGTGAGCTGGACTGGGCTGAGCGATTCGTTGAGAATTATCGTCATTTGGTCATCGAGACGGATCAAAACAATGCATATCATTTCAATTTTGCAAGAATTGCCTTTCAAAAGAAAG
>CANHJR010000007.1 GCA_947461165.1 Saprospirales bacterium
AATCTGTGCTAAAATAATTTCTCTTGCTGCTTCTTCAAATAAGGGGTCAATATCCTTTTTATCAAAATGGATATCTCGACTTCCTTCTTCATCACTATAGTATTCAGGCAATTGATGTGCCTCTGTATAACCTTGTTGATTCTCGATATGTTGGCAAATCCTGTCTACTTCAGGCGTATCTACAAATGGGCACTGTAATCTTATAATTTCACCGCCACTTGGAGCGTAAAGCATATCTCCTCGTCCAATGAGCTGTTCTGCACCTTTGTTGTCAAGAATGATGTTGCTATCGATCGCTTTGGATACAGCAAATGCAATTTTGGTTGGAAAATTTGCCCGTATGAGTCCTGTTAGAATATTCGCAGCTGGTCTCTGTGTAGCGAGAATGACGTGAATGCCAATGGCTCTAGCTAGCTGCGCTATTCGCGCCAGTGGTAATTCAATTTCTTTGCCAGCGGTGATGATGAGATCAGCATATTCGTCGATCACCAGTACGAAATAGGGCATAAATTTGTGGCCGTGCAAAGGATTCAATCTGCGATCCAAAAATTTTGCATTGTATTCCTTGATCGTTCGCACACCAGCCTTCTTGAGCAGGTCATAGCGATCATCCATCTCGATACATAGTGAATTTAGCGTATTGACTACCTTTTTGACATCTGTGATAATCGGTTCTTCCTCATTCGGCAACTTGGCAAGAAAGTGTTTTTCTATGACAGAGTATATGCTCAGTTCGACTTTTTTCGGGTCGACCATAATGAATTTCAATTCTGCGGGATGCTTTTTATAGAGCAGAGATACGAGTATAGCGTTGATTCCAACGGATTTTCCTTTCCCTGTAGCGCCAGCCATCAAAAGATGCGGCATAGTGGCAAGATCTGCGACGACCATCTCATTTTTTATATTCTTGCCTAATGCGACAGGAAGCTCCATTTTTGAATTTTGAAAGGATTCGGAAGCAATTGCAGATCGCATACTGACTATTTCAGTCTTGAGATTCGGCACTTCAATTCCTATCGTTCCTCGACCAGGTATTGGAGCGATAATTCGTATTCCCATGGCTGCAAGAGAAAGCGCGATATCATTTTCCAGTCTTGAAATGGTAGATACTCGAACTCCAGCCGCTGGTGTTATCTCATAAAGTGTCACTGTAGGTCCTACAGTCGCAGAGATACTATCTATCCGAATATTGAAGTTTTTGAGTGTTTCAATGATCTGATTCTTCTTGTTTTCGAGATCCACTCGATCTATAGTCGTCGTTCCACTACCATGGTTTTCCAATAAATCAATACTTGGAAATTTATAAAATTCAAGGTCTTTTCGCGGGTCATAAGGCGCTAAATCTTTGATGGCACTATGAGCGTTCTCATCTGGATTTGAGACAATCTTTTCTTCACGCGTTTGAATAATTTCCAGGGGTTTGATTTCATCTTCCGGGATATTGACCTTCAATGGGTTCTGATCTGTTGACTCTACTTCAAATTTCGTTGTCCTGGATGCGGACTCTAGGATTTCCAGCGGGATAGGTTGTTGTTCTTGAGGTTTTATTTGAATATTGTCACGCTCAAACAAGGTATCTGTATACGTTTTTGATTCTGGCTTCAGGTTTTCTTCCGCATGGAGTTCCTTTTCAAAGAGTTTTTGATCTGGGTCGACTTGTCCTTTGATAAACCATTGAAGAATAAAACTGAAATTTAGATTTGTAAACCAAACCAGCATCGCCAATGAAAATACAAACCAGGAAACCAACATTCCGGCTAATCCCAAATAGTCATATAGAAAACTACCTTGTCCAGATATTATATTGCCAAATTGACCACCGAGCGGGAAGTAACCATCTCGCCAAAATACCAATTGAACCAAGGCTAGAAAACTACTGCTTATGAAAATGAAAAGAATGGGGTATAATAGAATTTTCATATAACTGAAAATCCTTCGTTGGACGATAAGATTGAAACTTGCCAAGAATATGCAGAATGGAATAATCAATGCGGGTATACCAAATAGTCTGTCTATAAACAGATACCCGATGAATACCCCAATTTTATTCATCCAATTCTGAATTTGATAATGATCGGTTTCCTTGACACGATCCCACCCTTCTATCGCAATGCTCTGATCAATTCTGAATTTTAATAAATAAGAGAACATACTGAAAAAGCAAACACAGGCCAACCCAAGCAAAAGTAGTCCTGCGATCTTGCCTAGTTTCTGCTTTTGAAAGTAAGATTGATGTTCTTTTTGGTCAGATTTTAAGGGCATTGCCAATATGGTAGGTTGTTTAATCTACAAAGGTAGGAGGATATATCGTTGGAATATCTGCGTTTCTCAACAGGAAATGACATAGCGAATAGAAAAATGAACAGCTATGAAATGAGCATAATAAAATGAGCATTTTCATAACCAAGCGATTGATAATTTTATTGTTGCGAATTGCATGTAACAATTTAAAAACAAAAATATTACACATGAAAACACCGTTTGAAAGCGATGCTTTTTTTAATCAGGATTCGGTATTTCGTATTAGATTTACCTCTTGAAAATTTCAAATAACTTAAAACATGACCAATTCTTCCAAGAACAATTATTCTGCATTGTATTCTATCATTTCGGTTTTCTTTTTTTGGGGATTTGTGGCAGCAAGCAATGGGGTTCTTATTCCTGTGCTTCGCCATCATTTCCAATTGTCGCAATTTGCTTCGCAGTTAGTTGATTTTGCATTTTATATTGCCTATTTTGTTGGTTCTATCATTTACTTTTCTTGGTCATACTTTTTTTCAGATCCCTTCAATAAGTATGGTATGAAAATTGGCTTGGTCGGTGGCTTGCTTGTATCAGCTATCGGTGCAGCTTTATTTGTTTTGGCGGTGAATACCAATGTTTACATGTATTTTTTGATTGGGTTCTTCTTGATTGCATTTGGGTTTTCCGTTCTTCAGATAGTTGCCAATCCTTATGTGATCAATTTGGGTGATCCAGCACGAGGTTCATTTCGGTTAAATTTGGCTGGAAGTATCAATTCATTGGGAACATCGATAGGACCCGTTATTTTTGGATTTGCGCTTTTTGGGTCGGCTATGTCCAAGGATGTGACGACTAATATCGGTGTAGATGCTTTGAAGTTGCCTTTTATGATCCTTGCTGCTGTGTTATGTCTTGTTGCCTTGTTTCTTTATTTTTCTGAGCTGCCAGAACCAAAGCTAGAAGAATCTAAGGAAAGTAAAATTGGTGCCTTGGAGTTTCCGCAGCTGATCTGGGGAATGGCCGCTATTTTTGTATATGTAGGGGTAGAGGTGAGTGTTGGGAGCAATCTTGGAGCTCTTTTGGAAGACAATAACATCAAAGGAATAGACCACACACAAGTAGCGAAGTATGTGTCCTTGTACTGGGGAAGTCTTATGATCGGCAGATGGGCTGGCGCTATCAATGCATTTGATCTTAGTAAATCTACCAAGCAGATTCTAGAAATAATCGTTCCGATGTTTGCCTTCGGTGTCGTGTTGTTTTTCAATCATCTGCGCGAAGGTGATGTTTCAGACTTGTATTCCTATATATTTTATGTTGGTATTTTCATTCTTGCTAATCATTTTACCAAAGAGAAACCAGCCAAGACGATGATGATTTTTGGTGGAATGGCAGCCTTGATGATGGTCATAGGTATTTGTACATCAGGAGACGTTGCCTTATATTGTTTTATAAGTGGAGGTCTTTTTTGCTCAGTTATGTGGCCATGCATATTCAATTTGTCCATAGCAGGTCTTGGTCGATATACCAATCAAGGTTCATCCTTGCTAGTTAGCATGATACTCGGTGGCGCATTGATTCCATTGGTTCAGGGGAAATTAAGTGATATACCCTCAATTGGTATTCAAAATTCATATTGGGTGGCTGTTATCTGCTTTTTGTTTTTAGCATGGTATGGATTCATAGCAAGTCGAATTCTCAAAAAGCAAGGAATCCGGCTTGAGTTGTCAAACGCCGGACATTAAAATTTCTTAGAAATCAATTCCGTTCAAAAATACTTTAAATATTTCAGTTTAATGGATTTCAAAAAACTAATTATTGCTCTTTTAGTCGCAGTCAGTGTTCAACTCACATCTCAAAACTATACGCAATACATTCGACCAATGATCGGCACTGGTGGGCACGGACACACATTTCCTGGCCCTACATATCCATTTGGTATGGTTCAACTGAGCCCTGATACAAGAATTGATGGAAGCTGGGATGGCTGCAGTGGCTACCATTATGATGATTCTATTATTTATGGATTTAGTCATACTCATCTCAGCGGAACGGGTTGCAGTGATTACGGTGATTTTGCGTTTATGCCTTATTTTTCTGAACAGGATGATCTTCAAGACTTTAAACGTTTATATGACAGAGGTGTTCGCTTTTCACATAAAAATGAAGAAGCAAAAGCGGGGTATTATTCTGTCGTTTTAAATAATGGTATCAAGGTAGAGCTCACTGCTACTGAGCGCGTTGGAATTACCCAGTATACGGCTCCAAAGGATGGGTTTATTTTGGTGCTGCTGCAGCTAAAGCATCGAGATCAGCTGCTAGAAGGGAAGATCAACCAAGTCAATGCGATCAATTTCAATGGTAAAAGAGTGAGCAAGGCCTGGGCAGCTAGACAAGAGCTTTATTTTCATTCTCGCTTTAGTAAATTGCCGATTTCTTCTGAAATTATTCAAGATAGCATAAACGACTGCGTGTTAGCAGTGAAGTTTGCGGTGCGCAAAGGGGAAGTTTTTAATCTACATACGGCGATTTCGTCCGTCAGTGAGGTCGGAGCATTGGATAATCTGACCAAGGAAGCACCAAAGTTTGATTTTGTGGCATACCAAACGAATGCAAATGCTATTTGGAATTCGCAAATGGAGCGGATAGAAGTTTTTGGATCAAATGAACGTGATAAGATCAAATTTTATACAGCCTTGTATCATTGTTTCATTCATCCAAGCGTGGCCAGTGATGTGGACAAACGCTATCGCGGTAGGGATAATAAAATCCATGACAATGGTAAAAACGGAGAATACTATTCCGTCTTTTCTCTCTGGGATACCTATCGATCGCTTCATCCATTGTTTAATATTATTCAGCCTCAATTTAATCTTGATTTTTTAGAAACGTTTGCCACGCAATTCCGACAAGGCGGTCGATTGCCTGTGTGGGAACTATCCGGAAATGAAACGAATTGCATGATAGGATATCACGCTGTTAGTGTTATTTGGGACGCATATCATAAAGGTTTGATGATGGTGCCTCTTTCAGATCTGTATCCAGCGATGAAAGCCATCGCCAATGAAAATACACCAGCGCTCAATTCATATCGAAAATATGGCTATGTCAGAGCGGAAGATGATGCTGAAAGTGTGAGCAAGACATTAGAATATGCCTATGACGATTGGTGCATTGCTCAAATGGCACTTACCGTTGGAGATATACCTGCTTATGACAGTTTTGGAAAACGATCCAAAAACTGGATGAATGTCTATGATCCACAGACGGGATGGATGCGTCCTCGAAAGAATAGTACCCAAATGACACCTTTTTCACCATATATGGTCGATAATCATTTCACTGAAGCCAATAGTTTTCAATATAGTTTTTACGTTCCACATGACATGGAAGATTATATCGAAATGATCGGTGGCAAGGATTCGATGGATCGAAAATTGGATCAATTGTTTACAGCGTCTTCTATGACAGAAGGACGTGAACAAGCCGATATTACTGGCTTAATTGGCCAGTATGCACATGGAAATGAACCAAGTCATCATATCCCTTTTTTATACAATGATCGAGCTAAACGAAATAAAATTGTGGATCAGATTCGAGAGAAATTTTATACGACTGAGCCCGACGGTTTGATCGGCAATGAAGACTGTGGTGCTATGAGTGCTTGGTATGTCTGGGCAGCGATGGGTATGTATCCAATTTGCCCGGGATCTAAAGAAATTGCAACTTGTCGTGGCATTTTTGACAGTGTGAAAATTCACTCCGAAATCTGGATTCTGCGCAGAAAGAAGGATGATACTTCTGCTTTTTATGTATACCCAAAGAGCTACAAACAAAATCAGTACATCATAAATACAAACAAACAACCATATATTCTTCCGTGCAAACAAATATTTGAAGGTAGGCAGACGATAAAATTAGCGGGATTACCTATTATTTATTACAAATTAAATGATGGTAATTTCAAAAGATTTAAGGATTCCATTGTTTTGGATACGAATTGCACCTTGACATTTTATGGGACAGACACGTCGAAGCATGCATCTTCGCAACAAGTGGCCAAATTCTACAAATTGCCAAAAGATCGTAAAGTTATTTTAAAATCGATATACAATCCACAGTATCATGCAGATGGTCCAATGGGTCTTGTCGATGGAATATATGGAGACACACTGTGGCGAAAAGGGAATTGGCAGGGTTATCAAAATCAGGATTTTGAGGCAACAATAGCTTTTCAAAAAATTCGGAATTTGAAATCTGTAAAAATTCGATTTCTTCAGGACAAAGGTTCTTGGATTTTCTTGCCAACGTCTTTTCAAATCGAGGTTTCGGATGACAATGTTGATTTTAAAACGATTTACAGCCGCATAATCAATCAATTGGACAAGGATGAGCCTATAAAAGTCGAGGAGTTCAAGATCCCTTTAGCATTGCGAAATAAGTATATACGAGTCAAAGCTCTGAATTATGGAAAATTGCCCAAATGGCACGCGGGAGCAGGTGGCGATGCGTTCATTTTTATAGATGAAATCGAAGTTGATTGATGTTTTTATGTGATTAGGTTCATTCTGAATTGTTTGGTCACTAAGTCATATCGTGAACTGGAAAAATTCTTTCCAATAAGCCTGAATTTTCGTCAACAATCAAAATAAAAAGCAGTATTTTTGCACTCGATTTTAAAAAAACAATTCAATAATTCACAATAATGGCAAACAGCGGTAAAGTGCAACAGGTCATCGGACCAGTAGTCGACGTAATATTTGACAATGGATCTGGACTTCCAAAAATCTATAACGCCCTAGAATTGAGCAAAGGGGATGGTCAAAAAATCATTCTTGAGGTTCAGCAACATCTTGGTGATAACAAAGTAAGAACAGTAGCCATGGATTCTACAGACGGTCTCGTTCGTGGTATGGCTGTAACTGATCTTGGATCTCCGATAACGATGCCAGTTGGAAATGCTATTAGAGGCCGACTGTTCAATGTAATGGGAGAGGCTATCGACGGTATCAAACGCGAATTGTCTAAGGAGGGTGGATACCCTATCCATAACCAACCACCACGATATGAAGATCTTTCGACATCTACCGATATTTTATTTACGGGTATCAAGGTGATTGACCTTATAGAGCCGTATGCTAAAGGTGGAAAAATTGGTCTCTTCGGAGGTGCTGGTGTAGGTAAGACCGTATTGATTATGGAATTGATCAACAACATCGCCAAGGCATATGATGGAATGTCTGTCTTTGCTGGAGTAGGCGAGCGTACAAGAGAAGGAAATGACTTGTTGCGAGAAATGATTGAATCCAATGTAATCAAGTATGGCGATGCATTCAAGCATTCTATGGAAGAAGGTGGATGGGATCTAGACAAAGTAGACCTCAAAGAATTAGAATCATCACAAGCAACATTGGTATTCGGACAAATGAATGAGCCTCCTGGTGCAA
Source organism: Saprospirales bacterium (assembly GCA_947461165.1). Lineage (GTDB taxonomy): Bacteria > Bacteroidota > Bacteroidia > Chitinophagales > JADJOU01 > CHPMRC01. The sequence continues at coordinate 7,692 of CANHJR010000007.1, forward strand.
GAGCACGTGTTGCTCTATCGGGACTAACTATGGCAGAATATTTCCGCGATGGTGGCCCAGATAAAGACAAAGGTGGCGAAGGAAAAAATATCTTATTCTTCGTTGATAATATCTTCAGATTTACACAAGCAGGTTCCGAAGTTTCGGCTCTTTTGGGTCGTATGCCTTCAGCGGTAGGTTATCAACCAACCCTCGCTACAGAAATGGGTATTATGCAAGAGCGTATCACTTCAACCAAGAAAGGTTCCATTACTTCCGTTCAGGCAGTTTATGTTCCTGCAGATGATTTGACCGATCCAGCACCTGCTACAACGTTTGCTCACTTGGATGCTACGACTGTACTTTCAAGAAAGATTGCAGAGCTTGGTATTTATCCTGCGGTTGATCCATTGGATTCTACCTCAAGAATATTGACTCCATCTGTAGTTGGTGACGAACATTATGATTGCGCACAGAGAGTGAAAGAATTACTTCAAAGATATAAAGAATTGCAAGATATTATTGCTATCCTTGGTATGGATGAGTTGTCTGAAGAGGATAAGTTAGTTGTGCATAGAGCTCGAAGAGTTCAGAGATTCTTATCACAGCCATTCCATGTTGCTGAGCAATTTACAGGATTGAAAGGTGTACTTGTCCCTATTGAGGAGACCATTCGAGGATTCAACATGATTATGGCAGGGGAAGTGGATGAATATCCAGAGGCTGCTTTCAACCTTGTTGGTTCTATAGATGAGGCTATCGAAAAAGGTAAAAAATTAATTGAATCAGTATAAGTAAACTCAATCTTTGGATAGAAAGCGTTGCAGCTTCTATCTATCCTTGAATTTAAATTAAATATTCAAAATGCGACTTGACATCATTACTCCAGAAAAAACGCTTTACAGTTCTGAAAACGCAATTTCAGTTATTTGCCCGGGAATTGATGGTGATTTTCAGCTATTAGACAGTCATGCATCTTTGGTTTCGGCTTTGCGATCTGGTAAACTGTTGGTTTCAGATGATCAAAACAAGTCAATCGAACTGCCAATTGCTTCTGGTCTTGTAGAATGTAATCGAAACCAAGTCAATATTCTAGTAGAAGAAGCGATATAAAATAGCTCATCTTATAATTTTATTTTATGGAGTCAATAGTTATTGACTCCATTTTTTTAGTGAATTTCTCTGTTTTAAATTTCTCAAGTGTTGATAAACAACATCTAGGGATTGCCGTCCTTTTTTTCTTTGTATGTTTGTGTTTACTTAACTGATTAATTTTCCCAATTTATGTCAAGGATCAACCTTCTTATTCTAATCGCATTCCTGACGTCATTGAATTCTTGTGGTCAAAATTCAACGAATGACACACAATCGGTAGATTTGTTTCATACATTAAGCCCTATTGAATATCAAAATGCACTTGAAAATCGCGAAATCATACTTATTGATGTGCGAACAGCGGAGGAATATGCCACTGGCGCAATTGCAAATGCAAAAAACATAGATTACCTTCAAGATGATTTCGAGTCTAAAATTTTGAACTTAGATCGCAATCGACCGATTTATGTTTACTGCAAGGTTGGTGGTCGCAGCGGAGATGCAGTTGAAGTGTTTAGGAAGAATGGCTTTCATCATGTAGTTAATCTCAAGGGAGGTATTATGGCCTGGAGTCAAGCCAAGCTGCCTTTAACCGCGAATTCGAACACGATGGCGAAAGATGAGATGAGTTTTGAAAATTATCAAAAGGTGATAACAGAAAACGAAATTGTTTTAGTTGATTTTTATGCGCCGTGGTGTAAGCCATGTCAGCGAATGAAACCACTGATTGAGGAGCTAGAGAAAAAGTACTCAAGTAGTTTGCGAGTTCTAAAACTTGATTATGATAAAAATTTGAATTTGGCAAAATCCGAAAATGTGACAGCTCTGCCAATGATAATTGTCTATCGGAATGGAAAAAAAACATATTCCGAGATAAAAGAACATAGTGCCACAGAACTTGAGGCGTTAATGAAATAGCATGTTGCTTTTGTTTCGCGTTCTTCAGTATTTTCTACCCAAGCTCGTGTTTATTGGTGAACCAATTGGGTATTATCTCACGATAGATGATAGCCCAAGTGAGCATACTACAGATATTTTAGATATTCTCGATAAATATGAAGCCAAAGCTTGTTTCTTTTGTATTGGCCATAATGTAGTGAAGTACCCAAAGGCGTATCAAGAGATTATTCGTAGAGGCCATCAGGTAGGATTACACTCTATGGAACATTTTAGTCTATGGCAGTTGAATTATAAGGATGCAAAAACGGATTTTCGAAAATCTGAGTCGATCATTCGCTCCAAGATGTATCGTCCACCATATGGTCGCATGACACTGCGGTTTTTCTTATTTTTAATGAAAACGGATTATAAAATGATATTCTGGAATAGGTTGACGGAAGATTGGAAAGGGCTTCAAAATCCTGAAAAAATGATCAAAAAAAAATTAAAAAATGCTCCTTTAGGTTCGATTTTTGTCTTTCATGATAATGAAAAATCAAAAAATAATATAGAATCGATGCTTCCTGTTTTTTTGCAAACCATACAAAATCAAAAGATTAGTTTGGAAAAATTGTAGTTTTGAAACAAATTTTAATTTATTTGAAAAAAAACTATTAGATAATTTTTTTTGTGCTATATTTGCATTAAGGTTTTTCTAGATAGCAATATCTAGATTAGTTTTGTTTTCATAGTATTTTGGAGTTCGGTCCCCCTACCGAACTCCTTTTTTTTGGAAAACGTTATTATAACAAATATTTTAGGGCAACGTATTACTTCATGACATCATGCAACTGAGCGATTATAGGTCGTCAATTCGAAACGTTTGATTTCTCTCTGCCATACCATTCCACCCTTGAACGCCTCCAGTATGTATAGCAACTATGTTATCGTAGGGGAGAAATTCGCCTGACAAGTATAATTCAATTATTTCAAACATCATTTTTGAGGTATAGATGGGGTCTAGGAGAATATGGTATTGCTCTCTAAATTTTAAAACAAATTGAAATAACTCGCCTGTCATTTTGGCAAAGCCTCCAAACCGGTGATCTAATCGTACTTCACCAATACTACGTAGACTTTCATCTCGATGTGCCCCAAATCCAATTACCTTGGTATTCGAAGAAATGTATTTAGTGACGGACTCATAGGTAGCGCCAGTGCCAATTGGAACACAGATGCAGTCAAAGTTGTCGAAATTGTTTTCAATTAAAGGCTGGAATCCCAAATGTGAAAATTCATTGAATCCGCCTTCTGGGATAAAAAATGAATCGGGATACAATAATCCTATCTCATCAAGAAGGGAGTCCAAATCAAGTTCTAATTGACTTTTACTAGCAAAGTGTATTGGAATTTTTTTTCTCTGCAATGTTTCCAGAACGGAACCGTATATCATTGGTTCATGTCCCTTGACAATAACAACCACATTTAAATTGAGTAATTCGGGAAGAAATGCAGTTGCACGAAGATAGTTCGATTGATTTCCTCCAATGGTAATGATCGTTTTTTTATTTTCTTCGCTAAGTTGCTTCAAGCTTCCATACAACTTTCTGATCTTATTTCCTGATAGGCTGATATGATTTAAATGATCACAATAAAAATAAAACTCAGAATGAAAAATGCCAAATGGAGCTAAATCAAGCTTAATAAGTTTATTGGGGTTGAATTGGAGGCTTTGATTTAATTCACTTAACATATTGTTTTTTGTTTCCAATGCTCATCAAAATATAGGATAAATGCTATTTTCGCTCAATATTTGATATGTAAATATAGAAAATCTATGGAAGATGTATTAGTTTGTTATAGTTTTGCGCGCTTCGATATCAATAAAAACAAATAAATGGCAAAAAACCTTCTTATAGTAGAGTCACCAGCAAAGGCTAAAACAATTACCAAATATCTTGGTAAGGATTTTATTGTTTCTTCTTGTTATGGACATATCTGCGACTTGCCCAAGAATAATTCTGCTATTGATATCGAAAATGGGTTTTTACCCAAATACGAAGTCTCTAAAGAGAAAGAAAAAGTAGTGGCAGAACTCAAAAAATTGAAGAAAGAAGTTCAAGAAGTATATTTAGCAACGGATGAAGACCGCGAAGGGGAAGCTATTTCTTGGCATTTATGCAATGTATTAAAGCTGGATCCAGCGACAACCAAACGAGTTACTTATACTGAAATCACGGAGTCTGCTATTAAAAAGGCAATAGCCAATCCACGTTTGGTCAATATGAATCTTGTGAATGCACAGCAGGCTAGACGTGTTCTAGATCGATTAGTAGGTTTTGAAATATCGCCGATACTTTGGAGAAAAGTAAGACCAAATCTCAGTGCTGGACGCGTTCAAAGTGTTGCCGTTCGAGTTATAGTAGATCGAGAACGGGCTATTCAGAGTTTTATTCCTAGAATTTATTTTAAGCTAGAAGCACTTTTTGATGAAAAGGATATTGAGGGAAAAGCTATCAAGATAAAGGCGGAGAATAGCAAGGAATTATCCTTGGATTCAGAGGCATTGACAGTCGTTGAAAGTTTTGTAGGAGCTTCTTTTTCTATAGGAAATATTGAGAAGAAAGCTGGATCAAGAAAGCCAGTAGCTCCATTTACAACATCCACGTTGCAGCAAGAGGCTTCAAAAAAAATGGGATACTCTGTTGCTAAAACAATGCAAGTCGCGCAAAGACTTTATGAGTCAGGTTACATTACATACATGAGAACGGACTCTGTAAATTTGAGTGAAACGGCTCTCAAAGACGCAGAGAAAGCTGTTGTTGAATTTTATGGCAAGGATTATCATCAGCCTCGCACTTATGCGAGCAAAACAGCCAATGCTCAAGAAGCACACGAGGCGATTAGACCGACTAGCTTTGCGACTACAGTGGTTCAAGGAGAATTAGATGAAATGAGATTGTATGATCTTATTTGGAAGCGAAGCATTGCTTCTCAAATGTCTGATGCCAAGATTGAAAACACGATTGTGACCATCTCAAATGACAAGAACAGCATTGAACTAACAGCGCGTCAAGAGGTAGTTGCTTTTGAAGGCTTTTTGAAGGCTTATACTATTGAGAAAGATGACGATGAAGAAGAATCTGGTGGTGGATACTTGCCGCCAATGAAGGTGGGTCAAGCGATGAGTCTTAATCAACTCACAACCACCGAGAAACACTCAAAGCATCCTCCAAGATATAATGAAGCAAGTCTGGTAAAGAAACTTGAGGAACTTGGTATTGGTCGACCATCTACATATGTACCTACAATTTCTACTATACAGAATCGAGAATATGTTGTCAAAGACTTTAGAGAGGGAAAACAAGTTGAATTTAAAGTTTTCAAACTAGCGAATAATAAGGTTGCTGAAGAGGCATTAAAAATGACTGTTGGCGCTGAAAAGGCAAAATTGTTCCCTACAGATATTGGCATGCTTGTTACAGATTTTTTGAAGACAAATTTTGAAAGAATTTTAGATTACCAATTTACAGCATCTATCGAAGAAGAGTTTGATGAAATATCAAATGGTCGGAAAGAATGGACCGAAATGATTGAATCGTTTTATCGACCTTTTCACCAGGATGCTCAAGTCACTTTGGAAACAGCAGAGCGCGTATCAGGCGAACGACTTCTTGGCGATCATCCAGAGACAGGCGAGCGAGTGATCGTTCGGATGGGAAAATTTGGGCCAATGGCTCAAATTGGAGTGACAGATGAAAATAATCCAGAAAAAAAACCTCGTTATGCTCGCCTTCGCAAAGGTCAAACGATCGAAACGATTGATCTTGCAGAAGCGTTGGAGCTTTTCCGCCTTCCTAGATTGCTTGGTGAGTTTGAAAACCTTTCTGTAAAGGTCAATGTGGGTCGATTTGGACCCTATGCACAGCATGGAACAGCCTTTATTTCCTTAAAACCAGAAGATGATCTTTTTACAATTGACCTAGAGGCGACCATTCAACGAATCGTAGAAAAACGAGATGAAGATGCCAAGAAATTGATATTGGACTTTCCTGAACACGGCGTTCAGGTTCTCAATGGACGTTGGGGGCCGTTTATTAAACATGGTAAGGATAACTATAAAATTCCAAAAACTGAAGATGCAGAAGCTCTTACGATTGAAGCCATACTTGAAATCATGAAAACGCCACCTCCGAAGAAATCTGGAAAGTTTACCAAGAGAAAGTAAAGAGATTTAAAAATTTATACCAACATCTGAGTTTGATTTGCAATTCAAATCTTAGGTTTCGGCCTCAATAGATGTATATGTTTCGAAGTATATAGCTTCACAATGTGACCTTGTGGGCTGATGAACTTATTTCGTTCGATCTGTATCATACAGACATTTTGAACATATCAAAGGATAGCTGTATCAAAGAAGAAAAATACGAATTCTCAGAGGCTCAATTAGTTCCTAAAATAACGTTTGGGGTATTTTGGGAACATAGCAAATTATTGGAATTCCTAGGGTTAACTTGCCTTTAATTTTTTCAGAGCTTCATTGAATTTTGGCATTATTTCAAATGCATCGCCAACAATCCCATAATCTGCTGCTTTGAAAAATGGTGCATCGGCATCCGTATTGATGACTACAATTGTTTTGCTACTGCTGACTCCTGCTAAATGTTGGATCGCTCCAGATATACCGACAGCGATATATAAGTTAGGTGAAATAGCTAGACCAGTCTGGCCTACATGCTCATGATGTGGGCGCCAATGCACATCGGCTACTGCTCTGCTACAAGCCGTTGCAGCACCTAATAGTTTAGCACAGTCTTCGATCATTCCCCAGTTTTCAGGACCTTTCAAGCCGCGTCCACCTGATACCACAAGATCAGCTTCACTTAGTGCAATATCGCCTGATACGAGTTCGTTTTTGATAAATTTTACTGTAAAGTCAGCATCTGTCAATGTGGTCGTTACCGGAATGACCTGACAAGATGTAGGACTCTTTTCTGAAGGAATTGAATTGGAGGCCACGGAAACAATTTTGATATCTGTATGGATCTGATAGTTTGCCACCGCCTTTCCTGAAAATACATTTTTGCTTACGATAAAACCATTGGATGTATGGATCAGGGCATTGGCTCCATTGACGAGTCCTGCCTCAAGTCGAACGGAAAGTCGTGGCGCTAAGGCCTTGCCATTTTGATTAAAGGGCAAAATAAGCACCGTACCACCATTTGCTTTGAATATTTCTGAAATCGCCTTTGTGAATGCCTTGGAGTCAAAACTATTGAATCGCGCATCTGAGGCTTGGAAAAGCTTACTTGCACCATATTCGCCGACCAAAGCGTTATCTGTCTCTGTGAGGGAGATAGCGCCTAGTGGAGTACCTGTTTGGTCTGAAAGTTTTTTTCCATAAGTAAGGACTTCCAATGAGGCTTTTTTTAGCTGACCATTATTTGATTCTATATATACTAATATCATTTTTGGATGTTTGAATAGTGAGTTGAAATAATTAGGGTTAAATGACTTTAGCCTCTGTGTGCAATGCTTGAACTAAAGCATCTACTTGATCTACAGTATATAATTTAACGGCTTGTTTTGGTTTTGGTTCATCAAATTTGACAAGAGAGACCATTGCAGATCCAGTGGATGCTGAAATTTTTGTCAAAGGTTTTGATTTTGCCATCATAATTCCTTTCATATTAGGCAATCGTTGCTCTGCCATTCCTTTTTGAGCAGACAAAACAAACGGTGAGGAGATCTCTACAACTTCTTCTCCACCCTCGATTTCTCGATTGAGCGTCGCCGTATTGCCGTTCATTTCCCATTTTGATACTTGGGAGACAAAACCTACTTCCATAAATTCAGCAATCATTCCACCAATTGAAAAACTATTGAAATCGATGGTTTCCTTTCCAGTGACCACGATATCATAGTTATTTGATTTTGCATAATTAGCAATTTCTCTAGCGACATAGAA